>CAZSDN010000139.1:0-5859 GCA_964605595.1 uncultured Flavobacterium sp.
GCTTTCAGATATAGGGTGGATTTTATCACCTGCCTATGATTTAATAAATGTCAAGCTAATTTTACCAAACGATGATGAAGATACTGCCTTACTTTTTGGAGGCAAAAAGAAAAACTTTACTAAAGTTTATTTTGACAGGTTTGCAGAAAGTTTACAATTGAGTCCACGACAAATTAATTATGTATATAAAAGTTTAAGAATGTGGCTTCCGCTTGCCGTTGCTCTTATTGATGTTTCTTTTTTAGAAGATGATTTAAAACAACAGTATAAGGCAGTCATTACAGCGCGTACAAATTTATTAATTAGACTTTAACCGCAAATTCTAATATAGAACAAAAAAAACATTGCGGATAACCAAGATTCCAACAATTGAAAATGTCAAGTAATTGCAAAACAATTTACAGCTGAAGGACTACGAGCATATCGACGCTTCTATGGGTTTAGTTTCCAAAAGCAGGTGTTTGTTTGCAAGTAAAAAGCGCTCTTTAATCGCAGATGAAATTGATAAAAGAATTGCATTATGTATTATTGGCGTAACTGATATTGAAGCTATCGAAGAATTTCGAAGTTGTTTCAGGCACGTAAATTAATCAAAACAACAAACCCTAAACTAAAAACGCCCTTTCGGGCGTTTATCAATGCATTAATTCCTGCATGCCAAATGACGAGAGGAACTCGCCATAACCGGCTTCGACCTGTTGGTTGGCGCGGTCTACCAGTGAACCGGCGAGATTATCGACCGAGACACGCAACGGACGTTTGCCTTTTGGTGTTTCGACCAGTTTGAGCACCGCATCGGCAACCTGTTGCGGATCCGGGTTCTGTGTTTCGAAATACTCACCCATTTTTACTCCGATCTGCTCGGGCAATTTGGCAATATCACCGTAGGCTTCGTTGATGTGTGCATCCGAACCGTACTCGGCAGCTCCGAAAATATTGGTCGGGAATGCTCCCGGCTGAACCAAAGATACATCAATCCCTAATTGGCGGACTTCATAACGCAGGCCTTCACTTAATCCTTCGACTGCAAATTTGGCGGCATTGTAGAACGACATAAACGGAGCCGAGAAACGCCCAAGCGTACTCGAGGTGTTGATGATCAGGCCATCACCCTGTGCACGCATAGCAGGCAAGACTTCTTTAATGGTACGCCAATAGGCCTTGAGGTGGATGTCGAACAGTTTATCGATATCGGTTTCGGTAAAGGTTTCGGTGATTCCGCCAACGAAATTTCCGGCGTTGTTTACCAAAACATCGATGCGGCCTTCTGTTGCGATAATCTGTCCGATTCCTGATTTCACCGATTGTGCATCGGACAAATCAATATCGATTACGTGCACATTTTGCAGTTTTGAAAGCGCTTCAGCCTTGTCTTTGTTTTTGGTTTGGGCATTTCGCATTGCGGCATAAACGGTATGTCCGGCGTTTGACAGCGTGTGGGCGTGTAACCATCCGAAACCACTGTTGCTTCCGGTTACCAAGATTACTTTTTTACTCATTTTGTGTATTATTTTTAAGTTACATCTTACGGCTTTTCCGTAAAAAAAGATTGAAAAAATAGGCTACAAAAGTTTTTTAGTTACTTTTGTATACCACAAAGGAAATACGAAAAATAATAACCCGCAAGAAGGCACCAACCGGAAACACAGTCACCAAATGGAAACGATTACAGCATTTACAGAGGAAGAAACACAGAAAAAAATTTCAGATTTTTTAGACGCCAAGAAAATCGCACCGGTTTGCCCCGTTCGCGATGTGCTGCATTTCGTGGGCGATAAATGGGCGATGTTTGTGATGGTGAACCTCGGCCAAAACAAAACCATGCGTTTCAATGAGCTTAAACATGCGATTGACGGGATTTCACAGAAAATGCTTACCGTGACCTTACGTGATTTGGAATCGTTTGGACTGGTCGACCGTAAAATCTTTGCACAAATCCCGCCAAAGGTTGAATATACTATTACCGAAACCGGCGAAGAATACCTGAGACATATGATGGTGATGCTGGATTGGGCGTGCCAGAATTCGGAAAGGATTATGAAGAATAGGATGAGATGAGATCGCGGCTGTAAGAGGCAAGATCGTTTTACTGCGAGATCGCTCGTTCCTCGCTGAAAGAGTAAAGACCGCTGCGCTGCTAGAGCAAAGAGTCAAGACTGGAGTTGTGAGAAAATGTAAGCTCGGTTTTTGGGAACTTAGGGGTAACTTGTAACCGACACCCCGGCGTGCGGGGCACCCCTCTGGAAGAGGGGAATGCGTGAGGTGTAGTTGATGAAGATGTGGTAACTATTACTGAAATTTTAATTTTTCAGTCAGGTCATTAAAGTATTGCTCACTCCAAATAGTTAAAACGGTTTCATCCTTTATAAAAGGCACAACATCTTCCTTGACGACATTAAATGATACTGTTTTAAATTTTTCACTAAGCAATGCCAACACATCTTCCGGGGTAAGATTATCATTTTTCCAGTCTCCTGTATCCTGCGCTCTGATCTTAAAGTGATGTAAGTCTAGCGGAATCCCTTTTTTGATATACCATTCAAGGTCATACCAATCACGCCCTTTAACGCGGTTTTGCCATTTCCTAAAAAGAAGCGCATGCATTTTACCGGCAAACAGGCTCGGCTTGTCAAAACATTTTACATAAAAAGAAAAAGGTCGTGTTAATAGCTTCTCTTCCGTTGTAAACCCAAGTGGTGGCTTTCGATCGACTTCAATCTTTATTTTTATTACTCTATTTGTCTGCTTTATGCCTTCCTGCTTAACGATGGCTTCAAGTACCAGTTCTTTCCATAGTGTTTCTGATTTCAGGAAAGCCGAGTCAATGTTGGTTTTCTCTTTTTTGTCTTTTTCCCGTATGCTTACTTTCATTCCAATCGCTTCAAACTCGGTTACGATGGCTCCAAAATACGGCTCAAGGGCAAAGTCAGGGTCGGCTTCCAATAATGAAAAATCCAAATCCTCAGAAAAACGGTCCAGGTCATAAAAAATACGTAAGGCCGTACCTCCGTAAAACGCAGCTTTTTCAAAAAAATTAGTTCTCGAAAGTCCGGCAAGCGCTACCTCCTGCATGATTTCCCGTAATGCAGAAAGTACATCATCGGTATTTTTGGGTTCATACTCCCCTATCCATTCCTTTATCATAATGTTCAAGTGTTTTTACAAGCATTTTTAAACTGCTTTTCTTTGGCGCATCTGCAACCCATGATTTAATTTCCTTGACGTTTAGTTTAGCGAGCCATTCAGGGTCAATTCGTAGGTCGTCAAGCAAAAAACGAAATGTTTGGCTAGGGCTGCGCAAAGCGAGCCTCGACGTAGTGATTATTTTATCACATAGTGCTTTTTCAGGAGTAGCAATCAATACTGATTGTCCGGGTAAGAGCGTTACACGATTTATCCCAAAACTACAGTATGGTGATGGCATGCTGCGATAACTGAACCTCCCGACCGGTGTTTTGTATTTCTTGGAAAGTTTCATGGTTACTGAGTTTACTTCATAGACACGCTCGGGAATTAGACCCCAATACGATAATGCCGATTCAAGCGAGACGTAGCTGGGCCCCCAAAGATGGTTTGCAATAAGGAAAGGCTCTGGATTAGGTAACCCGGTATGATTTCCCGTCACATACATTCCCTTTTTTAATATGACAAGGTCTCCGCTTTTTACAAGTTCGCTTATTTTATCATTAGGCCTTTTATAATCCTTTAGGATTTTTAGCATCACCTGCCGGTTAAAAGGTGCATTGATATAATGTTTAGCATCTTTGATAAAATCCATATGTAAAATTTTTATGCTAAAATCGGAATTTTTCCGATTTGAACCAAATATATACACATTTATTTTTGTATCGTTTTCATTAGATAATCGGAAAAATTCCGATTATACTACTATAAATTAACGTGATTTGGCCTTAAATAATAACCTCGGTCTGCGGGTGCGCCTGGGGAACTGAGAGGATTCCGGAACAGACACCCCGCCCTTCGGGCACCCCTCTGGAAGAGGGAAATGGCGTGCGCGGGAGGGCGTTTTGGGATACTCCTCTCCTCGATTTCAACTACTTCTAGACCGCTGCGCTGTTAGAGGCAAGACCACTTCGTTGCAAGATGATAAACGGATAGATAATAGACAGACCTCTTGTTCCTCGTTGTGAGAGGTTTCTACAATTTTATTTTATAAGATGTGCTCCTGCTGCTACCCTCTTGCTTTAATATATCCTTTTTCATTAAATCCTGAATGTCGCGCAGTGCGGTATCGGTGGAAGTTTGGGTGATTTTGGCATATTTTGCAGCTTGTAATTTGCCGAAAAAATCATCCAACAACATCGTAATAATTTTATGCTGACGTGCATTGAGTTCGGTTGCGTGATGGGTTTTCCAAAAGTTAGCCCGAATTAGTGTTTGGGATAGCGTTTCATCGGTTTGGTCCATAGCGGGCATTAAGCAGTCTAAAAACCATTGCAACCAAGGGGTGATATTTAAACTGCCTTTTTGCGTAGCCTCCAGTATATCGTAATACACATTTCGTTCTGCCTGAATCTGCGCCGACATTGAATAAAACCGTTGGGTACTTTTATCAGCACGAGCCAGCTGTAAATCGGCTATGGCACGAGCAATCCGACCATTGCCGTCATCAAATGGGTGAATGGTAACAAACCATAAATGTGCTATTGCGGCTTTTAAAACGGCATCCACATCTTGTTCTGTTTCCAGCCATTGCAGAAAAACATTCATCTCGTATGGAACGTTGGCTGGTGAGGGGGCTTCAAAGTGTATTATTTCCCTACCCATGGGACCGGACGTTACCTGCATGATCCCTTCGCGCCATTCAGCTACTTTGATTTTATACATTCCGCTGCGTCCGGTAGGAAAAAGCGCGGCATGCCAATTGAATAATCGTTCCTGGGTTACTTGTTGGTTATAATTTTGGGTGGCATCAAGCATCATCTCGACAATACCCTCAACGTTGCGTTCTGCTTTTACCGTTCCGGCAATCTCAATTCCCAGCCTGCGGGCTATTGACGACCGCACCTGCTCCCGATTTAACATTTCTCCTTCGATTTCACTGGTTTTGGTGACATCTAGCGTTAGTGCCTGGAGCATCGCTTCTTCGCGTAATTTAAATCCTAACCCTTCCATTTGCCCCAATATCCGCCCTTGGCGATGTCTCACCTCGCCGAGTATTTTGCTTATCACCTCAGTATCCCATCTAAAGTGGGACCAATCTTTGTTTTGATACATATATATAATCTCCGCAGATTTGCGGTAAATATATGGATTTTATTCCGCTTTTTATAGTTTTGCGGTGGAAATATTGTTTTTTTGCCGCAAAAATGCGGGGTATAGAGATTAGACCGCTCGTTCCTCGCTGTTAGATGTAAGACCGTTTTACTGAAAGATCTGGTAAATAAATGATATTTCTTAGGCACTATCGGAAGCATTCTGCAACGTATAAAAATTACTGGTTTTCCGGCTTTTTCAAAATAACTTCCCGTAAGTGTTGCTCGTGCGCATCGCCCCAATTGCCAATGGCTGCAATTACAGGAACGAGGGTCTTTCCAAAATCTGTCAGGCTGTACTCAACCTTTGGCGGCACAACAGGATAAATTACTTTTGAAACAAGTTCGTGATCTTCTAATTCCTTGAGTTGAATATTCAGTACCCTGCGTGAAGCATCCGGTATTTTGCGTTGCAATTCGCTCGGTCTTTGAAATCCTTCATTAATAAACCAAAGCAAACGTATCTTCCATTTCCCGTAAAGCACTTCACCTACAAGGTCAAGGCCGCAATTCAAGTTCAAAGGTATCTTTCTCTCATACATATAGCAAAGTTAGCGCAATGTTCCAAATTGTACAATAGGGG
>CAZSDN010000140.1:0-5857 GCA_964605595.1 uncultured Flavobacterium sp.
GTTTTAGAATCCGGGCATCCATCGCCACTAAGTGCAAATAAAGGGCATTGGTTTGGGAATAAGCATTTTAGCAAAACAAACGAATACTTCAAATCAAAAGGCAAAATGCAGATAAATTGGTGATTTAGTAAAGAGTGAGCGCTCCCAAAATCTCTTCCGACATAAATGGCCCGCCAGGATAACGTGCCGTATAATCTAGGTTTAGCCATATTTGGCCCCGTTCATCTATATGATAATGTATGTCCTGGTTTTTTCGGATTTCATTTTTGAAAAGAATTTCCTTAATAACATAGTTCATTGCTTCAAGATCGGCTTTGCTTCCAATAAGCATTTCCGGGTAAATATGGTCTCCGGTATGAATCAATCTCGGGGTTCCGCCAATCGCACGGACGCAGGCAGCCATCAAGATCGCATGGTCGTCACAGTCACCTGAAAAATGTTGTAAAGATTCACTTGCTTTGGCAATATATTCCTGTCCTTTTGGGTCATTTACATAATTCCATTTATCCCTGATTTCTTTGAAAACCGCAAAACACTGAATCGTTGTCCGATACTGGCTATAACCTTTTACGTTTTTGAAATGTTTTGTTGTAGCCATTAACGCAAAGTTCCGCACTTTTGGATTATCAAAATCAATCGACTTTATGATTTTTGATTTATTAGGAAAAGGAAGGAGTTTTGAAATAATAATATCCTGTGGATTTGGATCATCGGCCATTGTGTACATCATCGAGCGATAATCTTCGGCTACTGCCGAAAAACCATAATTGCCAAAAATACTTCCGTACAATAATGCAAACAAATACAATACAATGCAAATGATAATTATTGTGCGCAATAAATACAATATCAAATGGATTATTGCCAGGATAAGGATAAAGAGTAAAATCCTGTCGATGTGACCGGGCCATTCAGGATCTATTACATTTTGATGGACAATTATAAAAACCGGAATCGCAATCAGGATATTTAAAACAGAGATAATAATAATATCCCACGGTTTTTTTACCCGCAGTTTCGCTTTTATGTCTGTAAAATTTATCCCCTTACTATTTGTCATCGTACGAAATTGCTCAGACAGTCTAACTGGTGGCTATTTCAGCAAAAGTACCCTTTTTATCAATAATTTTGAGCGCAAACAATTGATTTTGAATTTTGTTTAACGTTTCTTCCGATAATTGATTTTGCGACCATTCGGTTAACGAAAGCCATTCAAGGAGATCTTCTTTTTTCTGGTGAAACCGCTCTGATAAACTATTTTCAATTCCAGGAAGGCTTTTAAAATCCCGTGTTTTACTATTTATTATCCGAAGGATTTTCTTAATTATTTCGGGACTGTTTTCAAGAACTTCATTTCTGACGGCAATTACAAAACAAGGCCAGGGAGTCGGGCAATCTGCGATCCTTCTGAAAATCCCTTTGTCAACTAAAGGTTTCGTCATAAAGCGTTCCCACATAAAATAATCCGCCGAGCCGTTTGTAAGTGCTTTAACAGCGCCGTCAATCGTATTTACGATTTCAAATTCCGGGTCAGATTTCCAGCCTTGATTGGCGGCATTGACATAAGCCATTAATTGAGAACCTGAACCTATTCGTGAAATGGCAGCTTTTTTTCCTTCCAATTCAGAAATATTCTTAAAATCAGAATTGGCCGCAACATGGATTCCCCAGATTAATGGAGATTCAACATAAACCTGTACAATTTTGCTGTGGTTTCCGCCAATAATGTCTTTTACGATTCCTTCGGTCAGGATTACTGCAATATCGGTTTCGGAATCACGGAGCATCTGGCACATTTTTCCTGTTCCTTCCGGAACGTTTGTCCATTTTAAATCAATGTTTTCTGAAATGAATTTTCCTTCTTCAATTGCTAAATACCACGGAAGATTAAAATGCTCCGGAACGCCGGCAATTTTTATTTCTGTCATAAAACGCTTTTATTTTCGAGTTTGTACCAATTACAGGGCAAATCATCGTAGTAAAATTTTTCAATGTATTTCAATCCGATTTTTTGAAGAATGGCATTCGATCCTGCATTATCGACATGAGCCGACGCATAAACTTCGGGGATTCTCATTGTATTGAAACCATAATCCAGCCATGCCCGTGCGCTTTCGGTTGCATAACCTTTACGCCAGTAATTTTCCTGTAAACGGTAACCGATGTCATAGAAATTTACATGCTTGTGTTCAGGTTCAGTAATGAATTTCAATCCTGACCAGCCAATTACTTCACCTGAATCCTTTAATTCAATTGCAAATCTTCCAATTCCGTTTTGAATATATTGATTCCGGATGTTTTCAATGTATCCGAAACATTGCTCGATAGAAGTGACCGGGTCGTTTCCTAAATAGCGATGAACATTAGGATTACTGTCAAGCAGAAACATTGCTTCAGCATCTGATTGCCGAAGTTCACGCAAAATTAATCGTTCGGTCTCAATAACCAAATCCATTATTTTTCGGCTAATTTGTTTAATGTATAAGCAATTAATTCATCAACAGCTTTGTAAGGATCAGAGCTGAAAGTTCCTGATGCGCGGTTTGCAATAATCGCGTTTAATGAAAGTGCATTATGCCCGAGCAATGCTGAAAGCCCGTAAATCGCGGCTGTCTCCATTTCTAAATTTGTAATTTGCGTTTCTTCAAAACTGAAATTATCCATTTTTGAATTAAGCTCCGGATCCTGGATTTCCAAACGTAAAACACGACCTTGCGGCGCATAAAATCCACCGGCGGTTGCTGTAATTCCTTTATGCATTTTATCACTTTCAATTTTTCCCTCAAGTTCTTGGGAACAGGCAATTGCATAAGGGCGGCCTTTTTTTGAATCCCAGTTTGTATGTTTTACAAAAGCTTCTTCAATAGCTGCATTGGAAACTTCATCAATACGATAGGAGCGAAGCATATTGTCAAGGCCAAGCCCGAATTTTGACATTACAAAACTGTCAACCGGAATGTTTTCCTGTAACGAACCGGACGTTCCAATACGGATGATATTTAGTTTTGTTAGGTTTTCTTTTGGCTTACGGGTTTCCAGGTCGATATTTACCAATGCATCAAGTTCGTTGATGACAATATCAATATTATCAGGGCCAATTCCGGTGGACATTACCGTCATGCGTTTTCCTTTGTATATCCCGGTTTGCGTTTTGAATTCTCTCTTTTGGGTGGAAAACTCGATGCTTGAAAAAAACTGTGTGATTTTTTCCACACGGTTTTGATCGCCAACAAAAATAATATCGTGTGCTATATGTTCGGGGCGAAGGTTTAGGTGGTAAACACTTCCGTCAGGGTTTAGTATTAATTCGGAATTTTGAATCATAATTTATTTGTAATTGAATATTATTATTAAATCATCCGCCAACGCGTTTGACTTTAAAACCTTTGTCTTTAAGTATTTGCATGATTTTATCGCGATAGTCGCCTTGAATAATTATGGAATCATCCTTAAAAGTCCCGCCAACGCTAAGCTTTGTTTTTAATTCTTTTGCCAGGATTTTGAAATCATCGTCATTTCCTGAGTAACCTTCAATGATAGTGATTGGTTTTCCTTTTCGCTTTTCGAATTTACAAATCATTGGTTCATTCTGAATGAAAAGCTCTTTGTCGTCAGAAATAATTTCCTGTTCGGGTTCAGGTTGATGATCGGGAAAAAGTTTTTTTAATTGCTCGTTTAAATCCATTGCTAATGCATAAAAAACAAAAGTACGAATTGAAACAATCCGTACTTTGTGAGTATGTAAATTTAATTATTTTTTGATCAGGCCTAAATCTACCAAACGTTCGTGGAGGAATTCTCCGGCTGTAATGTCGTCGTATTTTTTAGGATTATCGGCATCGATGGTTTTTTCCAAAACATCAAGTTTCATTTCACTTATCGGATGCATAAAAAACGGAATTGAAAAACGTGAAGTTCCCCATAATTCCCTTGGCGGATTAACAACTTGGTGAATTGTAGATTTCAGACGGTTGTTCGTATGGCGCGAAAGCATATCGCCAACGTTGATAACCAGTTCATCCGGTTCAGCAATTGCATCAATCCATTCACCTTCATGGTTTTGCACCTGAAGTCCTTTTCCCTGAGCGCCCATTAAAAGCGTAATAAGGTTAATATCGCCATGAGCGGCAGCACGAACGGCGCCGTCAGCCGGCTCATCTGTAATTGGCGGATAATGGATCGGGCGAAGGATGCTGTTTCCGTTTTTAATATAGTTGTCAAAGTAAAACTCATCTAATCCTAAATAAAGAGCTAATGCACGCAGAACATAAATCCCTGTTTTCTCAAGCATTTGATATGCTTCCTTACCAACATCATTAAATTTTGGAAGCTCGGTTACACTAACATTTGCAGGATATTCTGCCTCTAATTCCGGGTTGTTTTCGACATATTGCCCGAAATGCCAGAACTCTTTCAAATCTCCGGCAGAGCGTCCTTTGGCATGTTCTTTTCCAAAAGAAACGTAGCCTCTTTGGCCTCCAATTCCCGGGATTTCATATTTCTTTTTTGTTTCTAATGGCAGATTGAAGAAATTCCGAACTTCACCATAAAGCTCGCCTACCAGTTTGTCATCTAAAAAATGACCTTTTAATGCAACGAAGCCAATGTCTTCGTATGCCTTTCCGATTTCATTTACAAATTTTTGTTTACGTGCCGGGTCATCCGACAGGAAATCACGCAAGTCAACACTAGGAATGTTTTGCATACTAAAAAATATTTGTTAATAACTTGAAAGCTTCTAAAGCCTTACAAAGACAAATGTAACGAATAAATTTAATTCCAATTTTTAAAAGTTATTAACATTTTAAAATTATATCACAACCTGAGGTTAAACTGTGATTTTTTTATACTTTTGGGCAACTTTAAAAAGTACGCAAACCTTTTCGTAAAAATTATGAATTTCGACAGAAAAAACCTTACCGACGACACGCTTCTTGATCTTTATAAAAGAATTTTAAAACCCCGTTTGATTGAAGAAAAAATGCTGATACTGATTCGTCAGGGAAAGGTTTCCAAATGGTTTTCGGGAATCGGGCAGGAAGCGATCGCCTGCGGTGTTACCGCTGTTTTGGATAAGGACGAATACATTCTTCCGATGCATAGGAATCTTGGTGTTTTTACCGGACGGAATATTCCGTTACACAGGCTTTTTTCGCAATGGCAGGGAAAAGCAAATGGTTTTACCAAAGGCCGTGACAGAAGTTTCCACTTTGGGACGCAGGAATTCAAGATTATCGGAATGATTTCGCATCTTGGGCCGCAGTTAGGTGTTGCTGACGGAATTGCACTGGCAAATAAGCTTCGCAAAAACGGAAAAATTACTGCCGTTTTCACGGGAGAAGGAGCAACGTCTGAAGGAGATTTTCACGAAGCCTTGAATATAGCGTCAGTCTGGGAACTACCGGTAATGTTTGTCATCGAAAACAACGGATACGGACTTTCAACTCCAACAAACGAGCAATACCGTTGTGAAAACCTTGCTGATAAAGGAATCGGTTACGGAATGGAAAGCCATATTATTGACGGGAATAACATTCTTGAAGTTTACAATAAGTTATCTGAACTGAAAATATCCATGATTGAAAATCCGCGTCCGGTTTTACTGGAATTTAAAACATTCAGGATGCGCGGGCATGAAGAAGCGAGTGGTACCAAATATGTCCCACAGGAGTTGATGGATATGTGGGCGATTAAAGATCCTGTGGATAATTACAAGAAATTTCTATTGGAAAATGGAGTGATTTCTGAAGAAACTGATGAACAAATTAAGTCTGAAATCAAAGCAGAAATCGATGAACACTGGGCGCAAGTTCAATTGGAACCTGAAATCGAAGCTACTTATGAAGAAGAATTAAAT
>CAZSDN010000141.1:0-5095 GCA_964605595.1 uncultured Flavobacterium sp.
ATTTACAGGAAGCTGGAACAAACACGCGTTTTGAATTCAGTAATAATTTCGAAATGGACGGAATAGTTTTTCCCGAACCAAACGTTCATTTATTCAGTTTCAACAATCCGTATGGCGCTTGCCCGGTTTGTGAAGGTTACGGAAATATTATCGGAATTGATGAAGAATTGGTTATTCCAAACACTGCACTATCTATTTACGAAAATGCTGTTTATGCGTGGCGTGGCGAAAGCATGAGCTGGTATCGTGACACGTTGGTAAATAGTGCGTATTTGTTTGATTTTCCGATTCATAAACCTTATTATCAACTTTCTGAACAACAAAAAGAAATACTTTGGAACGGAAATAAACATTTCACCGGATTGCACGATTTCTTCAAGGAACTGGAAGAAAAGAACTATAAAATCCAAAACCGCGTGATGCTTTCGCGTTACCGCGGAAAAACAAAATGTTACGCCTGCAAGGGAAAAAGGCTTCGCCCGGAAGCTTCCTACATACGAATTGACGGTAAAACCATTTCTGACCTGGTTGATATGCCGATCAAGAATCTTGTCGGATTTTTTAAAGAAATGCAATTATCCGAATTCGATACCAAAGTCGCGAAAAGATTATTGACAGAAATAAACAACCGTTTGGGTTTTCTTTCTGATGTTGGCTTGGATTACCTGACGTTAAACCGTAATTCAGCTTCACTTTCTGGCGGTGAATCGCAACGTATAAATTTGGCAACTTCATTAGGAAGCAGCTTAGTTGGTTCGATGTATATTCTTGACGAACCGAGTATTGGCCTGCATCCGAAAGATACTGAAAAGCTTATACAAGTCCTGCTTTCATTACGTGATTTAGGAAATACGGTAATCGTTGTCGAACATGATGAAGATGTTATGAAAGCTGCCGATATGATTATCGATATCGGACCTGAAGCAGGAACACACGGCGGAAACCTAGTAGCTCAGGGCGATTATGAGACGATTTTAAAATCGGATTCACTGACATCAAAATATTTGAATGGCGATTTAGAAATAAAAGTTCCAAGAAGCAGAAGAAAATCGGCTAATTATATTGAAATCCTGGGCGCACGCGAAAACAATCTTCAAAATGTCGATGTGCGTTTTCCGCTTGAAGTCTTAACCGTAATTACCGGCGTTTCAGGAAGCGGAAAAAGTACACTTGTAAAGAAAATCCTTTTTCCGGCGATGCAGAAAAAAATCGAAGGTGTTGGCGAAAAAGCCGGGCAATTTACCGATATGCGTGGTTATTACCATAAAATCCATCATATCGAATATGTTGACCAAAACCCGATCGGAAGAAGCTCGCGTTCAAATCCAGTAACTTATATCAAAGCTTATGATGATATCCGGGATTTATACGCTAAGGAAAAACTATCAAAAATCCGCGGTTACCAGCCCAAGCATTTTTCATTCAATGTTGACGGCGGTAGATGTGAAACCTGCAAAGGCGAAGGAACCATAAATGTAGAAATGGTTTTTATGGCCGATGTACAACTGCCTTGCGATACTTGTAACGGAAAACGTTTCAAAAAAGAAATCCTCGAAGTTTATTTTGAAGGAAAAAATATCGATGACATTTTAACGATGACCATTGACGATGCGGTTACTTTTTTTACCGATTCAAAACAAACAAAGATCATCCAGAAATTACAGCCATTACAAGACGTTGGATTGGGTTATGTTCAATTGGGGCAATCTTCTTCCACTCTTTCCGGTGGTGAAGCACAACGTATCAAACTCGCATCGTTCCTTGTAAAAGGAAGTACGAAAGACAAGGCGCTTTTTGTATTTGACGAACCAACGACCGGTTTGCATTTTCACGATATTAAAAAATTACTTGCTTCATTTGACGCATTGATTGACAAAGGACATTCGATTATTGTTATAGAACACAATCTTGATTTGATAAAATGTGCCGACTGGATTATTGATCTTGGCCCCGAAGGTGGTGAAAATGGCGGAAAACTATTAGCTGTGGGAACTCCTGAAGAAATCATTAAAAACAAAGAATCCGTTACAGGAAAATATTTGAAAGACAAACTGTAATTATTCAAAATAATTCTGAACTTAAAGTATCATTTTCTTCTGCTTTAAAATATTTTTCGGGTTCAAAATTTAACTTAAACACATTAACACCTTTCAGTAAATTAACTATTTACATAAATATTTATCTTAAAAAAAGATATTTTATCTCCATGTATTTACTGATTTACGAGTATCTCATTGAATTTTGGCACGCAAATTGAAAACCTCAAAACATCCTAAAAACCAGGAATGCGGAAGCCGAAAAGCAAATGAGTAGGCAAACTCAAATTTTATTGATTATGAAAAATTTTACTTTTTTAGCAGCCGTTCTTTTTCTTACCGTAACAACACAAGCTTCAGCAATAATCAATTCTCCTGACGAAAAAATGAGGCGTTTTAATAGCGATGAACCAATCGTTTTTACTGAAAGAGGCATTGAGTTTTATGTATTTTCAAACGGTGAATTTGATTTTAACACACAGCCTTCTCAAGGGACGGTTTATTATAAAAACGGCCGCCGAAGCACAAACACAACCTACGGAGCACCAGTAAATTATGGCGGAATTAAGATTGAACATGATTATTTAGGGCGCGTTCGAAGAATTGGCAATGTTTTTGTTAACTATGATGCAAGCGACCGGATTAAACGAATTGGTTCTGTTTACATGACTTACAACCGTTTCGCGCTTTCACAAGTTGGAAATCTGAAAATTGTTCACAACCGACGTGGTGAAATTATCGATATAATCGGACAAGTTAAAGGTTACAGCTACGGAAATTCACACGGAAACAGTGGAAATTATTACACCAGTCCGGCGCATAATGATAATGACTATTACTACTACAAAACCGATGGTACGAAAGTCAAAATCAAGGAAGAAGATAAAACCCGGGAAACCGGAAAAAACAAATAGTTTGTTATAGTGGTTAGGTTTGTTTTGGTTATCCCGTCAGCAATGGCGGGATTTTTTTATTTCTTAAGATACTTTACTATCAATCCGTTTATGGCCTGATTGATTTCTGTGGATATTTTCATTTTGTAATTCAGGAAAACATAAAGAACACCTATCAATCCTGATTTAAGAGTAATATTTACAATTGGATGAAACGGAAATTCCCAAAAATAGAAAGCAAGAAAAATTCCGGTGATTATCCCAAATGATTTAAACGTGTTTGCTGTAAATGGATACAGTTTCATTTTCTTTACGACAAAAAGCAATTTAATCGTATTGTAAACAACTATCGAAATCAGCGTGGCGATTGCCGAACCGTTAATTCCGTAAATCGGAATCAGGATCATATTCAATCCAACGATCATGATTACCAATAATAATCCGAAAAACAAAACCCAGCGATAGTATTTCGTATTCAATAAAATCGCATTGTTATTTCCTAAGATTACATCGTAAAATTTCGAAAGCCCGATTAAAAATACCGCAAACGTTCCCGATTCATAATTTCCGGGAATAATTTCATACATCTGAGTGATATTCAAAAAAATGCACAACATTATCAATCCGCCAAAAACCTGAAGATTGATGGCGCTTTTCTTATACAGATCATTAAGCTCGTCTCTTTTATTTTCGCTCATCAATTTTGCCGTAATCGGATAAATAATCTGAAGCATTGCACGGCTTGGCACAACAATTACAGTTGCAATAAAACCGGCGACAGAATAAATTCCGGTGTAATCGATTTTCATATATCTCGGAATCAAAACTTTATCTACTTCGAGCAATAAAAATGCGATACTTCCTGAAAGTAAAATGAAAAACGAATAATGAAAAACCTCTTTGAAATTGTCAGGAAGCTGAAACCTGATGACCGGAAACCTTACAAAACAGGCATATATAATCATTGCAAGAAATTGCAATCCGTATGCACCAAGAAGGCAATAAATAAAAGTATCTTTTTCAATCCATTGGAAATAAACGGAAAACAACAAAACCGTGATTGAAACCCGTACCAAAACTTCACTGATTAAATTCCCAAAAACCGATTTCATGTGGATTTTCACCCAGGCGTAAAAAATTTCAAAGTAGGCCATCAAAATCCCAATAACAGGAATTAGCCATAAAAAAGGTTCCAGTATTGGATTTTCTTCCAGAAATGGCTGTACGATCTGATCTTGGAACAGAAATAAAAAGCTACAAACCGGGATGATAAGCAACATTGGCATGAACATCATAAAACTCAAAAAGCGCTCTTTTTCATCTTCAGTTTTATAATAAGTATAAAACCGGATCATTGTGCTGTGAACGCCAAATGCAAGTAAAGGCATTAATATGTTTGCCGCCGAAAGCACAAATGCGACTATTCCGAAATGTGTTTTCCCAAGAAAATTTGTGTACAAAAACAAAGTATTGACCGCGCCAATTGCAAAACCAAAATAGGTAATGATTGTATTTGCCGCCGATTGTCTAAATACGATTCCCATTTTATTATTTTTGGTTCTTAAGAAGTAAATCGGCTAGTTTTGACGTCAGGTTTCTGCGTGAATATTGGTTTAAACCAACCGCATGAACTTTCAGGTTCCCGGCTTTGTAGTTTTCATAATGCAAGAGAATCTGAACTTTCAATTCTGATTTGTGATCATATGCAAAAAAAGTTCCCGTGTTGGTTTCTTTCAAAATTGAAGCAAAATCAGAACCTTCCGGACCAATGCCAATTATAGGCCTTTCGGAAACCATATACTCGAAAAGCTTTCCTGGAATGATGCTTTTCGTATCATCAGAATTGATTTCAAGAAGCAAAAGCACTTGTGATGATTTTTGATTTTCAATTGCCTCTTTATGAGAAAGATATCCTTTATTATTTACAAATCTACTTAAATTATTTTCCGCAATAGAATCCAGTACTTCCTGGCTGACTTTTCCAATAAGTTTCAATTCCAAATCGGCTGCAAAATCTTCGTTTACAATTGTTAACTCCTGTAAAACCTGCCATAAAATTTCCGGATTCCTTTCTGATAAAAGCGAACCGATATGTGCTAATGTAAACTTTTCATCGAGCTTTTCGATACGCACATTTTCAACATCGAATCCGTTTGTTATGACATG
>CAZSDN010000141.1:5105-5725 GCA_964605595.1 uncultured Flavobacterium sp.
TATCGGTTGCCGCGTAAGCGTTTCAAATTCTTTTTTTGTAGTATTACTTGTAACTATAATTTCATCAGCCGCATTCAAAACTTTAGTTTCCAAATCTTTATGCTTTTTGGATGAATACGCTGATAATTTAAGCGATTTATGATACCCGATTGTTGTCCACGGATCCCGGAAATCAGCAATCCATTTCATTTGAAAATTTTGCTGAAGCTGCATTCCAATCAAATGTAAACTGTGCGGCGGCCCGGAAGTCACAATCGTATCAATATCATTATTCTGAATATAATCGCCAAGATATTTTACTGACGGTTTCACCCAAAGGAAGCGCGCATCCGGAATAAAAATATTCCCGCGAATCCACAACAATGACCTTTCTAAAACGGATTGCTTTTTTGCCGGCGGAATAATTCCTGAGCTGATTTTCTGCGTCTTGTTTTTTGAAAATACCGAGGCTAACCCGTAAGGTTCATTTATTTTATTTTTAAGGACAACCGCCTTATCGGAAACTTCATCCAAAAGTCCTTTATCTATTATCGGATAAGTCGGATTTTCGGGAACATAAACAATTGGCTGTATGCCAAATTCTGGCAAATACTTAACAAACTTTAGCCAGCGCTGAACAC
>CAZSDN010000142.1:0-1357 GCA_964605595.1 uncultured Flavobacterium sp.
GAGTTCAGAACGGAGGCGGCTAGGCAAAACATTCCAAAAAGATGGACCAACAACCCTGGTGCTTGCCTATTGCCCGATGTAGGCCTATGTGCGTAAGTTGAAGAATCAGTCATTAAATGACGCGGACAGAGGGGGACGTAGATAGTTATAACAGTGACACGAATTCCACAGATATACAGACAGCTAGTTAGACTCAGTGACGGCTAAGCAGAGAGGTAGCCAGCAATGAAGAGAGAAAGCAGACAGCAAAAAGACAGAGAGCCAACGGGGGATAGATCGATGGTTAGATAGACAGACAGACAGACAGACAGACAAATATCGATACCAAAATTTAGTGTGTAAGATGGACTGTTGCGCAGTTTCGTGGACACCCGCACGAGGATAGTGAGAATGGTTTATCGAATGACCCGACGATTTTCCACAAGAATATATCGATTTGCTTACATCAAGGAATATTGATGTTTCTGGCCTTGAAATCGTAAAAGGCGGAAAAACTTTTTTCTGGAGCGGAAAATACCATAATGACCTGAATTCGCGCGATACTTTGGTTACAGAACTAAATACGCTTGCCGATTTCAATCCGGTTGTTCCGCAGAATTTTAAAGATGCCGATGTAGTAATGCTCGGAAACCTGCATCCATTAGTTCAAAGCAGTGTTTTGGACCAAATGGAAAAAAAACCAAAACTGGTAGTTCTTGATACGATGAATTTCTGGATGGATTGCGCTTTGCCCGAATTGCTGGATGTTATGAAACGCATCGACGTAATTACTATAAACGACGAAGAAGCACGCCAGCTTTCAGGGGAATATTCCTTGGTTAGGGCCGCGGCTAAAATCCATACCATGGGGCCAAAATATGTCGTAATCAAAAAAGGAGAACACGGAGCTTTATTATTCCATGATAAAAATGTTTTCTTCGCACCGGCATTGCCTTTGGAAGAAGTTTTTGATCCGACTGGAGCCGGAGATACATTTGCCGGCGGTTTCGCAGGATTTATTACACAAAGCGAAAACGTATCTTTCGAAAATATGAAAAATGCAATCATTTATGGTTCGAACCTGGCTTCTTTCTGCGTAGAGAAATTTGGAACACAAAGAATGGAAAACCTTGAAAAAACAGAAGTCGTTGAAAGGCTCAAACAATTCAGGGCGCTGACACAATTTGACATCGCATTACAATAATAGCACGCGCCTCGAGATTTCGGGGCGTTTTAATTTTAAATAATGTCGAATGACCAACGACAAATGACCAACGAAAAGTTCTGATTCGTTCGACATTCGACATTCGTCAAACACAACAACTATGAGCGACAAACTCAAACACGAATGCGGAATCGCACTTTTACGATTAAAAAA
>CAZSDN010000142.1:1367-5646 GCA_964605595.1 uncultured Flavobacterium sp.
TCGAATTCTATAAGGAAAAATACGGTTCGGCTTTCTACGGAATACAAAAAATGTACCTGTTGATGGAAAAGCAGCACAACCGCGGCCAGGACGGAGCGGGTTTTGCATCGATTAAAATAGATGTCGAGCCGGGAGAAAGATATATTAGCCGCGTGCGTTCTAACGACGCGCAGCCAATCCAGGATGTTTTCGCACAAATAAACGGCAGGATCAACGATGAAATGACATCGCATCCTGAATTTGCCGATAATGTCGGCCTTCAGAAAAAACATATTCCATATATAGGAGAATTGTTTTTAGGACACGTTCGCTACGGAACTTTTGGAAAGAACAGTATCGAAAGCGTACACCCGTTTTTACGCCAGAATAACTGGATGCACCGGAATCTTATTGTGGCAGGAAATTTCAATATGACCAATGTGACCGAGCTTTTTAATAGTTTGGTTGAACTTGGCCAGCATCCGAAAGAAATGGCTGATACGGTTACCGTAATGGAAAAAATCGGGCATTTCCTCGATGAAGAGGTTACTGATTTGTATCAGGAATGCAAAAATAACGGGCTTTCGAAACGAGAAGCTTCTCCGGTAATTGCCGGGAAGCTCGACATAAAAAAAATACTGAAACGCGCCTCAAAAGGCTGGGATGGAGGTTATGCAATGGCTGGACTTTTCGGGCATGGCGATGCATTTGTGTTTCGCGATCCTGCCGGAATCCGTCCTGCGTATTTCTACGAAGATGATGAAATCGTAGTTGTCGCTTCTGAGCGTCCGGTAATTCAAACGGTATTCAATCTTGAGTTTGACCAAGTTCAGGAATTGCAACCTGGACATGCGTTGATTATCAAGAAAAACGGGAATGTTTCTGAAGATGAGATTATTCCTGAAACCGTTAAAAAAGCCTGTTCTTTTGAACGTATTTATTTTTCACGCGGAAGCGATGCCGAAATTTATCAGGAAAGGAAAGATCTCGGAAAGCTGATTCTTCCAGCGGTTTTGGAGGCGATTGGCAATGATACGGACAATACTGTTTTTTCATACATTCCAAATACGGCCGAAACATCTTTTTATGGCATGACCGAAGCGGCCAATGATTTCCTTAATCATCGGAAAAATCAATACATTCTTGATAATAGAAAAACGCTTACGAAAGAAAAATTAGAGGAAATACTTTCAGTAAAAATCCGTACCGAAAAAATTGCAATAAAAGATGCAAAACTCCGCACTTTCATTACCGAAGACAGCAGCCGGGACGATTTAGTGGCGCACGTTTATGATGTTACGTATGGCGTAATCAGGCCAACCGATAATCTGGTTATCATTGACGACAGTATTGTTCGCGGAACGACGCTTAAAATGAGCATCCTTAAAATGATGGACAGGCTGAAGCCAAAAAACATCATTATCGTATCGTCGGCGCCACAGATAAGATATCCCGATTGTTATGGGATCGATATGGCAAAACTTGAAGGTTTAGTAGCTTTCCGCGCTACTTTAGAACTGTTAAAAGAAACAAATCAGTATCATATCGTTGATGATATATACAAAAAATGCAAAGCACAGGAACATTTAAAGGATAATGAAATGGTTAATTTTGTTACTGATATTTACGCGCCGTTCAAAGCGCAGCAAATTTCAGATAAAATTGCCGAAATGCTGACTTCAGAATCCATAAGTGCTAAAGTAAAAATCATATTTCAGACAATTGAGAATTTGCATAAAGCTTGTCCAAAGAATTTGGGAGATTGGTATTTTACAGGCGATTATCCAACGCCGGGAGGGAATCGTGTTGTAAATAAGGCATTTATAAATTTTTATGAAGGAAAAGATGCGCGGGCCTATTAAAATTAATAAAAAGTGTTGTATGTCGACTTTTTAGGTCGTTCATCTAAAATATTTGATAGGAGTCTTTCATCGACGTATATTCGTAGGACCATGGAATTAGTAGGTTAAGTTTATGGTAGATTTGGGGCAAAAAGGGTGAAAGTAATTTCACCTTTTTTATTTTGTATAAATCTGGTCAAATGTCGAACGATAAATGACAAACGGATTATTAAAACAAAATCTCTTGCAAGCATTTTGACCTTGCGGAACCTGTTTCGTTTGGAGTTCGTCATTTGACATTTGACATTTCATAATCTGCATATGCTTCCCGGATTTCATCAAACACTTTCATTAAATCTTCAGCGCCATCCGTAGTAACGAGTTTTTGGCGGTATTCTTTAAATCCATGGATGTTCTTGAAATAATTGGTATAATGACGGCGGGTTTCAACAATTCCCAATCGCTCACCTTTCCATTCCATTGCCCACTTTAGATGATTTGATGCGGCTTCAATGCGCTCGGGCATTCCTGGTTTTGGTAAATGTTCGCCGGTTTTGAAGTAATGCTTGATTTCATCAAAAATCCATGGATAGCCAATTGCAGCACGACCAATCATCATTCCGTCGAGGCCGTATTTATTTTTGTATTCCAATGCTTTTTCGGGAGAATCGATATCGCCGTTTCCAAAAACCGGCATTGTAATTCGAGGATTGTTTTTTATTCGCTGGATATGCGACCAATCGGAGTGGCCTTTATACATTTGCGCACGCGTCCTCGCATGAACCGTTAATGCCTGAACTCCGATATCCTGCAAACGTTCGGAAACTTCGTCTATATTTATAGAATCATCATCCCAGCCCAAACGGGTTTTTACGGTTACGGGTAAATTCGTGCTTCTGATTACCGCTTTTGTCAAGCGAACCATCAGATCGACATCTTTTAAAACTCCGGCTCCGGCACCTTTACAAACTACTTTTTTAACCGGGCAACCAAAGTTGATATCGATAAGATCGGGATTTACGGCTTCAACAATTTTTGCCGACATTGCCATCGCTTCTTCATCACCTCCGAAAATCTGGATTCCGACAGGTCGCTCATAATCAAAAATATCAAGTTTCTGGCGGCTTTTGATAGCATCGCGGATCAATCCTTCGCTTGAAATGAATTCGGAATACATCAAATCGGCGCCATGCATTTTGCACAAACGACGGAATGGCGGATCGCTAACATCTTCCATTGGTGCTAACAGTAAAGGGAAATCAGGAAGTTCTATATTACCGATTTTGACCATTTTTAAATTTTTTGCAAAGATAACGAATAAAACCGTTTCCATTCGGGTCAACTTTAGACTTTGGACTTTCCACTTTCGACTTTTAACAGAAAGTTGTCTATATTTGCAGACTGATTGATGAAGCAGGATTTGCGTGAGGGATTGCAATGAAAATCCTTGTTGTGCGACAGCGACAACAAGATTATAATGAAAAGCCCGACCCTTGTGGTCACGCCAATATAAAAAAGATATTTAGATAGATGAAACACATTAGGAATTTTTGCATTATTGCCCATATTGACCACGGAAAAAGTACGCTTGCCGACCGTTTGCTTGGCGCAACTCAAACCGTTACTGCGCGTGAAGAAAAGGCGCAATTGCTTGACAATATGGATTTGGAACGCGAGCGCGGGATTACGATCAAGAGCCACGCGATCCAGATGGAATATAAATATAAAGGAGAGGATTATATCCTGAACCTGATTGACACGCCGGGACACGTGGATTTTTCATACGAAGTTTCACGATCGATTGCCGCTTGCGAAGGCGCACTTTTAATTGTTGATGCGGCGCAGAGCATTCAGGCGCAGACAATTTCGAATTTATATCTGGCTTTAGAAAATGACCTGGAAATCATTCCGGTTTTGAATAAAGTTGATTTGCCAAGTGCGAATCCGGAAGAAGTGAGCGATGATATTATAGATTTGCTCGGATGTAAATTAGAAGACATCATTCATGCTTCAGGAAAGACAGGTTTTGGCGTTGAGAATATTTTGGCTGCAATTATCGAGAAGATTCCGGCGCCAAAAGGAAATAAAGATGAGCCGTTGCAAGCTTTGATTTTCGATTCCCATTACAATCCGTTTCGTGGAATTGAAGTTATTTTCAGAGTTATGAATGGCGAAATCAAAAAAGGTCAGAAAATCAAATTCATGGCAACCGGAAACGAGTATTTTGCTGATGAAGTTGGAACTTTGAAATTAAACCAGGTTCCGAAAAATGTAATTTCTACAGGTGACGTTGGGTATTTAATTTCGGGAATTAAAGAAGCAAAAGAAGTAAAAGTTGGTGATACATTAACCGACGCCAAAACACCAACAACCAATATGATTACCGGATTTGAAGATGTAAAACCGATGGTTTTCGCCGGAATTTATCCAGTAGATACTGAAGATTATGAAGATTTGCG
>CAZSDN010000143.1:0-5560 GCA_964605595.1 uncultured Flavobacterium sp.
CGAAGGCCCGAATGATTTTGCTTCGATGGAAGAAGTTGTTTACCGGAGATACAAACGCCTTTTGGAGGAAAACCAGCCGTTACCTCAATTAATTATCATTGACGGCGGAAAAGGGCAATTGTCATCGGCTTTAAAAAGTATCGATGCGCTTGGCTTGCGCGGAAAAATTGCCATCATCGGAATTGCAAAACGTTTGGAAGAATTGTTTTATCCCGGCGATACTATTCCGCTTTATCTGGACAAAAAATCGGAAACTTTAAAAGTCATTCAGTATTTGCGTAATGAAGCGCACCGTTTCGGGATTACATTCCATCGAGATAAGCGCAGCAAATCAGCGTTGAATTCTTCCGTTGAAGGAATTCCGGGTATCGGTGAAAAAACGATGATTACGCTAATGAAACACTTTAAATCTGTAAAAAGATTGAAAGCGGCTACAGAAAAAGAAATTTCTGACGTGGTTGGTGTTTCAAAAGCCAAAAAAATTACCGACTTTTACAATCCGAAAACCAATTGATTATGAAGAAATTTGCTCTGTTGACACTGATTCTTTTTGCATTTTCGGCTTCATTTTCACAAGAGCAGCAAAAGTCTAAACTTAAAGTTGGTTTGGTTTTAAGCGGCGGCGGCGCAAAAGGTTTCGCTCATATTGGTGTCTTGAAAGCAATTGAGGAAGCCGGCGTTGAAATCAGCTATATTGGCGGGACGAGCATGGGCGCGGTAATTGGCGGGCTTTATGCATCGGGTTACAATGCCACTCAAATCGATTCGATATTTCAAAGCACCGATTTTGACGAACTTCTGAAAGATTATATCCCACGATCTTCAAAAAACTTCTTTGAAAAGCGCAACGACGAATTGTATGCGATTTCACTTCCTTTCAATAAATTCAGGATCGGAATCCCGACTGCGCTTTCAAAAGGAATGTACAACTATAATTTATTGGCAAAACTGACTGATCCCGTACGCCATGTTCGTGATTTCAACCAACTTCCCATTCCGTTTTTGTGTATTGCGACAGATATTGAAACCGGCCAGGAAATACTTTTGAATAAAGGCTATCTTGCTCAGGCAATGCAGGCCAGCGCGGCTTTTCCGAGTTTGTTTTCGCCGGTAGAAATTGACGGGAAATGGCTTGTTGACGGCGGTGTGACTAACAATTATCCGATAGATGAAATTAAAAAACTCGGCGCCGATATAATTATTGGTGTTGATGTTCAGGATGGCTTAAAAAACCGTAAGGCTTTGAAAGACGCAACGCGAATCCTCGTTCAGATTTCCAATTTGCAGATGATTGGAAAAATGAAGGAAAAAATCCAGAACACGGACATTTATATTAAACCCGACATTAGTGATTTTAGCGTGATTTCATTTGACGACGGCCCGTCAATTGTGGAAAAAGGCACTGAAGCATCAAAAGAAGCAATGCCAAAACTGAAAGAACTTGCCGAAAAACAAGGCTTTTATGTAAACAAAGGTTTAAAAAAAGTAAACGACAGCTTATCTATCAATAAAATCAACATCAATAAACTTGACAATTATACGCGGGCTTATGTGATTGGTAAATTACGCTTTAAGCCCGATTCGAAAATTTCATACGAGGATCTGAAAACCGGGATCAACAATATCAGTGCGACGCAAAATTTTAGCGGAATAAGTTATTCGCTTGAAAAAAACGGGAATCGCGACGATTTGAACATCAGCCTCGCTGAAGACAGGAATCGGACTTATCTCAAATTCGGGCTTCATTATGATGGGTTGTATAAAAGTGGTATTTTAATCAATATTACAAATAAGAAAACATTCCTGAAAAACGATGTTGCTTCGTTAGATATGGTTTTAGGAGATAATCTCCGTTATAATTTTGATTATTATATTGATAACGGTTTTTATTGGAGTTTTGGATTCAAGTCAAAATACAACCGCTTTAACCGGAATGTTTCGATTGATTTCAACGATGGGAAATTATTGGATTTATTAGGCGTCGGATCCTTGAACATTGATTTTTCAGATTGGACGAACCAGGCATATTTACAAACGGTTTTCGTACAAAAATTCCTAATTGGCGCCGGAGTCGAGTTTAAAGCACTGAAGATAAAATCGGCGACGCTGCAAAATACTTCTCCTGTTTTTGAAAAAAGCAACTACACGAGTGCGTTTGGCTATGTGAAATACGATTCGCTCGACGACAGGTATTTTCCGAGCAAAGGCTGGTTTTTCTGTGGCGACTTCCAGACGTATTTGTATTCGACCGATTATACGAATGAATTCGAACCATTTTCTATCGCGAAAGGAAGTTTTGGTTTTGCCAAAAGGATTTTTCCGAAAGCTACTTTTGAACTCGAATCGGAAGCCGGTTTTGTAATCGGGAAAAGAAACATCGATTTCTTTAATTTCATCCTCGGCGGATTTGGTTTCAACGAGCTCAACAATATCAAGCCGTTTTATGGATATGACTTTCTGAGTTTAACCGCCGACAGTTATATTAAATCTACTGTTACATTCGACTACGAATTTTTTAAAAAACACCATTTGAACATTGCCGCAAATTATGCGCAGATTCAGGATAATCTTTTTCAAAACACCGACTGGCTTTCAAAACCACGATTTTCAGGTTATGCCATCGGTTATGGACTTGAAACAATTATAGGCCCGGCTGAAATCAAATACTCCTGGTCGCCAGAACTTAACAAAGGTTTTACTTGGTTCAGTATTGGTTTTTGGTTTTAATTCTTTACACTTTTTGCACAATTAATGTTAACCATTTTGTAAAAAACAATATATTTGGCTGCATTAACCAATTAAAATAGAAACTATGTCTATTTGGAAAAGAAAACCACTGGCACTGCTTTTATCTGAAGCGTCCGAATCTGAAAAAACCTTAAAAAGAACATTGACAAGCTGGGGATTAATTGCTTTGGGAATCGGAGCAATTATAGGCGCAGGGCTTTTTGTCAGAACTGCTGCAGCAGCAGCACAAAATGCCGGGCCATCAGTAACAATAGGATTTTTGGTTGCTGCAATCGGTTGTGCGCTTGCCGGACTTTGTTATGCTGAACTTTCATCGTCAATTCCAATTTCAGGAAGTGCTTATACCTTTACTTATGCCACAATGGGTGAGTTTTTAGCGTGGATAATCGGTTGGGATTTAATTTTAGAATATGCTGTCGGAGCGGCAACTGTAGGAATTGCGTGGAGCGAATACCTCAATAATTTTCTGGTCGAAGTGCTGCATGCAAAGCCCATACCTTATGAGTTTTGCCATTCGCCCTTTCAGGTTTCCCCGGATGGAGTAAGTGGAATCATTAATATTCCGGCACTATTTATCGTTACCGTTATAAGTTTCTTGCTGATGAGAGGAATCCAGGAATCAAGTTTTGTAAACGGATTGATCGTAATTGTAAAAGTTGCCATTGTAGTTTTAATCATTGTATTAGGCTGGGCCTATATTAATCCTTTATATCACGAAAATTACATTCCTGAATCAACAATTTATACCGATCATCAGGGAATCTCATATAATTTTGGTGGAATAATGGGAGTTTTAGGCGCTGCCGGAACCGTTTTCTTTGCATTCATCGGATTTGACGCCGTGAGTACTGCCGCTCAGGAAACTAAAGATCCTAAAAAATCAATGCCAATCGGAATTTTGGGTTCGCTGGCAATCTGTACGATTTTATACGTATTGTTTGCTCACGTATTGACAGGTTTAGCGCCATTAGAATTCTTTAGGGATCCAAATAAAGGCGGGGAAGCATCCGTTGTAGCAGCTATCAGAGAAGGAATGCCGGCTAGTTATAGTTGGTTAAGCAGTGCTGTAACTATAGCCATTCTCGCAGGATTTTCTTCGGTAATATTAGTAATGCTTTTGGGCCAGAGCCGTGTTTTTTATTCGATGAGTAAAGATGGCTTGTTGCCAAAAGTTTTTTCAGAATTACATCCAAAATACCAAACTCCTTATAAAGGAAACTTGGTAATACTTGTCCTTGTCGGACTTTTCGCAGGATTTGTACCCGGAGACGTCGTTGGGCACATGACCAGTATCGGAACTTTATTCGCATTTATGCTGGTTTGTGCAGCCGTTATCATTTTAAGAAAAAGAGAGCCGGATTTGCCAAGAGGTTTCAAAACGCCATTAGTTCCTTTTGTTCCAATTTTAGGAATCTTGGTTTGCGGCGCTATGATTTTCGGTTTAGGCCTTGAAAACTGGATCCGACTGTTTATTTGGCTTGCGATAGGTTTCGTTATCTATTTCACTTACAGTAAGCGTAACAGTAAACTCAACAATCCGGGATAATATCTCCAGAAGTATAAAAAAGCCTTAAACGACCACAATTGTTTAAGGCTTTTCATTTATAAATAATTCACAATAATTCCCTTCAAAAATTAAATTTTTACGATATTTGTTACTATGAAAACGGCTTGGAAAGATTTATTATCACACCTAAAATTTCTGATTAAAAGAAATCCGGAATGAATCTATTGATCTAAATTAAAGCTTATTCATAAATTTTAAATTTAATCAAATGCCAATATATCATAAACTCGGTGAATTCCCACAAAAGAGGCATACGCAGTTCGAAAAACCAAACGGCGGTTTATATTACGAACAGTTATTTGGAACCGAAGGCTTCCACGGGCATTCGTCGCTTTTGTATCAGATCCATCGCCCGACACAGGTAAAAGAAATCCTAAAATCCTATTCGGTCGAACCAAAAATCGCAATCGGAAAAAACATAAAATCCCTTTTATTAAAAGGCTTCGAGTTAAAACCTGAAAAAGATTTTCTCGACAGCCGAAAAGCCATGCTTGTAAACCGTGATTGTATCATTGGCCTGGCTGCACCACAGGAATCGCTTACTTCCTATTTCTATAAAAATGCCGATGCCGATGAAATGATTTTCATCCATAAAGGAAAAGGAAAATTACGCACCATGATGGGAAATATCCCGTTTGAATATGGCGATTACCTGATTATTCCACGCGGAATGATTTATCAAATGGAATTCGAAACTTCTGAAAACCGCTTGTTTTACGTTGAATCCTACGCGCCATTTTATACGCCAAAACGCTATAAAAATGAATCCGGACAACATTTAGAGCATTCTCCGTTTTGTGAACGCGACTTTATCCTTCCAACCGAATTGGAAACGCATGATGAAAAAGGCGAATTCATTATCAAAATCAAAAAAGAAGGAATGATGCATGAAGTGGTTTATGCCACGCATCCTTTCGACGTTATCGGATGGGACGGCTACAATTTCCCTTACGGCTTTAGCATCCATAACTTTGAGCCAATAACCGGGCGTGTTCATCAACCGCCGCCGGTTCATCAAACTTTTGAAACGTCAACTTTCGTCGTTTGTTCTTTCTGTCCGCGACTTTACGACTATCACCCAAAATCAATTCCGGCGCCATACAACCACAGTAACATCGACAGTGATGAAGTTTTATATTATGTCGATGGCGATTTCATGAGCCGAAACAATATCGAGCAAGGCCATATTACGTTGCACCCAAAAGGAATTCCACACGGACCGGCACCAGGCGCAATGGAACGAAG
>CAZSDN010000144.1:0-5024 GCA_964605595.1 uncultured Flavobacterium sp.
ATTGGAAAATGTAACGGGCGTTTTGGATGTTGCGCGAATTGCAGAAACGAGAACTTCATCGAGTTTGTTGATGGAATCTTTTGGTTGTTCCTGCGAAAATGCCGAAAATGAAATCAATGTTGCGGCGGCCGCGTGAGGGATTGCAGCAAGGTGCCGCGCACCGCGAAAAGCCCGACCCTTGTGGTCACGCCAAAAAAAATTGAATAAAGTTTTCATCCGTAAAATGTTTACGAATAAAAGGGGGAATTATTCTTTGTTAAATTAATAAATGATGTTTGCTTTGCGTAGCTCCTGATGCGCGAATCAGAGTTGCCTGGCCGTCGCGCCGCCTGGCTCCTTCGCTAAAAATGTCCAGCGGACATTTTCTTTACGCTCGGCCCTCCCTTAGCAGCATTACCTGCCCAGGTTCGTTGGGTATAATCTCAGCCCTTGGTAGAGCACCCCTTTGAGACATGGCAAAGTTATTTAATTAATAATTAATAATGGAGAATTAACAATTAAATTTTCAATAACTAAAAATCCGGGCGTTTACGGGATTGCTTGATTTCGGATTGGTTCCGTTTTGCTTTGATGCGCTTTTCGATAATGGAACGCGGAACTTTTGTCGCTTTTCGTTTTTTGGGAACGATGAGTGCTTTTGTGATGATTTCGAGGAAACGTTTGGTGACGATTTCCTTGTTTTTGAGTTGGCTCCGGTCTTCGTCGGAATTGAGGATAAGAATATTTTCTGAGGTTAATCTTGTGGAAAGGTTTTTTATCACAAGTTCTTTTTCTTCGTCGGAAAGCGCTTCGGATTTCATAACATCGAACGACAAGACAACTTTTGAAGAAACCTTGTTTACATTTTGCCCGCCAGCGCCTGAGCTGCGAACGGCTTTAAACGAAAGCTCGGATATGATTTTTGATTCATCCATTATTGTGGCTGGTGCGCGGGTTTGAGTAAATCATTAACGGTTTTGACTGGATTGAACGTTACAAGCGGAACCTGAACGAAAACCGTAATCCATTTTGCCATGGCACCATTCCATAATCCGGGAAGTTCATAGGCTTTGAGCGGCCTTCCGTTTTTGTTTTTCTCGACGATGAATCCGCTGTTTTTATCAATGTAATTCCGAAGGTCAAATTTTTCGCCTTTGTAATTTTTGATTCCGCACACCAAATCAACCGGATTGAAATGCGTAGAACTTTGGAGGATTTGCATTTGTGAAGCGTTTTCAGAATCGATTTGTGTAGATTCAACAATCTGCAGCGATACGTTTCCTTTTTTGTCTAAAACCCAAAACGGCCCGCCGCCGGGTTCGCCTTCATTTTTTACCATTCCGCAAACGCGTATCGGGCGGTCTAAAATTTCTTTAAGAAAGAGGATTTTGTTTTCGAGTGTGTATTTTCCGAAATCTTCAATAACCGCTGTATTGAGCTTTTGTTTTATGAAAATGATAACTTCGTCGATATTATTTTCGTTTACTTTTCCTGATTCTATATTTTTCAGATAGTTAAAAATCTGTTCCTGCAATTCGAGAAGAATTCCTGCCAATGCTTTTTTGAAAAGCGCTATCGTATGAATATGATTCTGGATTACGTTGTCAATATTTTTTATAAAAACGATATCTGAAGAAAGCTTATTGAGGTTTTCAATCAGCGCACCATGCCCTGACGGACGGAAGAATAGGTTTCCTTTATCGTCCCTGTATGGCCGGTTGTCTAAATCGAGCGCAATCGTATCGGTGGATTTGTCCTGATATGAAAAATTAATGCTGATCGAAACATCGTGTTCTTTTTCAATTTTGGGCTTCACTTTATTGATAATGTCCTGAAATCCGACCTGATGATCTTCAGAAACAGTGAAATGAAGATGGGAAATTTTATTTGAGTTTGCATACAATGCGCTTTCATTCAAATGCTCTTCAACCGAAGTTGCTATATGCGTATCATATTTATGGAACGGCAAAATTCCTTTTGGCTTTCCGGCAAAGTTAAAATGCCGTGATGAAAGCAATAGCTTTATAAAATAATAATCGCGGCAATCCTTGTTCCAGGTTTTATATTCAGAATAATTTTTTTGAAGTGAAAGCCGGATTTCTTCATAGAAAGGAAACTTTTCAATTCCCACGAGGAAAACGGCAAGCGAAGAGGCATTTTTGCGGTTTATGTATGCATTGATTGTTTCTTCCTCCATTTTAAATTCATTGAGGAATTCATTGAGGAATTTGAACATCCTGCTTGCCGCGCCCGATGCAGGTACGAACTTTTTGAGCTTGAGTTTCTTACTTTCTCCCGAAAAATAATCTGAATACCGCTTAAAATCTTCTTCAGAAAGCCTGAGAATCCCGTCGTCTTTTGTCGCCGGGCGGTCTAAAATCGTTTTTGGGATTCCTTTTGTCAAAACCTCAATTTGATGCTGTAAGTTTTTTGGTGATATCCCGTATTCATATATCTGCACAAAATCCTGAGAAGTAAAACCCATTTCTTTTACTTCGGTGAGCATTTTGATTGCAACGGCAGCTTTTTGAAATCTTTCTTCAGCATTTCCTGAAAGAACGATAAAAGGTTTTTGGTTTTCGATAAGTGTATTTTTAAAGACTTCAAATGTGTGCTGCCTGTCTTCGGGCTTATCGCGCAAATCATCTTTTACCCAAGGCACATCCACATCTGTGAGAAAAAATAAATCATATTTATGCTTGCGTGCGGCTTTTTCGAGCAACGGATCGCAAAAATTGTAATACATCTCAGAAAACACTTTGGTAACTAAAAGATTTGTATCGCAAAACAAATATTTATTTGCTGTCAGGAGTGCGTCGTTCTCAAGTTTTGTTTGCCCGATTGCGATCGGCATCAGATCTTCGGGTTCACAGGTTTTTCCGCTATTATTCCACTTTTGTTGCAAATAATCGCGGGCGAATTCCGGCGCCCATTCCGTCTGATAATGTTCCGCCAGTTGCTTTGCCAAGGTTGTCTTACCCGTTGATTCAGGCCCGAACAATGCTATTTTTATAGTTGTGGTTTGTTGTTGTTTAAGATTCTCCTCCATTCTATATAAGCCGAAACAGCCAAAATTGTAAAAATTAAATATTGCAGCGATAAAATTCCCAGCCCGCGGTAAGCATACAAAGGTGTCACAATTATATCGCCGATAATCCAAAGCATCCAGTTCTCGATTTTTTTATGGGCCATGAACCACATTCCCGTAAAAAAAACTCCCGATGCAATAATGTCTATATAATTATCTGTTTCAACAATTTTACCCGATAATTTATAGATGGCGAAAACTACAAAAATTGTTATAAAAAACAGCAGAACGCCTGTTAATTTTTCTTTGCGGTTTGTTCTCGTAATAGCGAGTTTTTGCTCGTTTCCGTGTTTCTTTGTCCAATAGTACCAGCCATAAATGCTCATTATCGAAAAATAGGCATTGACAATCATGTCTCCGTAGTATTCGGCGACATAGAGCAAATAAGTCGTGATGATCGTTGCAATAATGCCGGTCGGATAAACCCATATGTTTTCTTTTTTGGCAAACCAAACGCTGAGGATCCCAAAAACAAAAGCAATTGTTTCCAAAATAATCTGGAATGCCGGAACATTTTCATAAACATCTAAAAAGAAATCAAGCATTTTGGGTGTTGGGTTTTAGGTATTGGGTTTTGGTCATACTATTGAAGAAGTTGACATCATTTTCAAAAGCAGTTCCGATGACAACAATATCCGCGCCCGAATCATATGCCTTTGCTATTCCGTTATAAGATGTAATCCCGCCGCCAACGATAAGCGGAATCGAAACCGCTTCGGAAACTTCACTGATAACTTGTTGCGGAACCGGAAATCCTGCGCCGCTTCCGGCTTCAAGATAAATGAGTTTTTGCCCGAGCATTTCGCCCGCTAATGCCGTATTTACGATTTGCCCGGGATTTGTGGAATCCATTGGCTGGGTTTGGCTGACTTTTGAAACCGCGGTTTTATTTTCTGTCCCGATGAGCATGTATCCGGTCGGAATGATTTCGAGATTTGATTTTTGCAATATTGGCGCGGCTTTTACCTGATGCTCGATGAGATAATCCGGATTTCGCCCTGAAATCAGGGAAAGAAATAATATTCCATCAGCTTTGTTTGAAATCTGCGATGGATTTCCCGGGAAAAGTATAACCGGCAATTCACAGTTTTGCCGGATGGCAATAATCAGTTCATCAATTTTATTTGAAAACACCAGGCTTCCGCCGATAAAAATATGTGTTGCGGGCGATTCGTTGATTTTATTGGTCAGGATTTCGAGCGTTTCCCATTCGATTTTATCGGGATCGAGTAATACCGCAAGTAGTTTGCGGTTTTCGAATTTTGCTTTTAAAATTGATTCGTAGATGTTTATCATATTAATCTGTCTCAAAAAGATAGACCAAAGTATATTCGTCGATTTCACAGAAGAAAACGTCAAAATGTTTTTGGAGTTGATTAAAATGTAGTGTTGCTTTGGTTTTTGCGTCGGCCATTTCAAATAATTGGGATTCGATATGGTCTTTGAAGCTGATTCCTTTTTCGTTACGGATTTTGAAAACTGCTTCTTTAATGCCCCAATTTACGGTTAGTTTGTTGATATAATCGGGAGCGTTTTTATCTAAGGCAAATGACGGCTCCATGAATTTATCGGCAATCAGTTTGATTTTATCCCGGCGTAACTCTAAATCGAGCCCGGTAGTTTTATCGCTAATGATTATACAGGAATATTCGTGCGAATGGGAAATGGAAATATGCTTTCCATCTTTTAAATGAGGTTTCCCGAACAAGTCATAATATAAATCGGAATCCTGGTAACCACATATTTGCAGTAATTTCCGGACGCTTAAAAAGCCGCGTTGGTGCATTTCGGATTTCATGCCGGCAATCCGCAAAATGGATTTTTCACACAAAGCGATTGTTTCCGATAGTTCCGCGAGGGTTTCGGTTATTTTCCAGACCAGGATTTTGGTTGAATCGTCGTGGTTTATGATTTTATGCAATGGCATTCGGCATCCTTTTATTTCTAGCCCCGATGG
>CAZSDN010000144.1:5034-5419 GCA_964605595.1 uncultured Flavobacterium sp.
CGATGGCAGTGAAAATCCTTGTTGTTTTTTCTTTAAAAACAAAAAGATTGCAACGCACAGCGGGAAATAGCTTCAAAAAATTCATCTCGCTAACTTTCAAAACTTTAGGGCTAAAAAAGCATTTCACAATTATTCGATAAAATCTTTTAAATAAAAAGGAATTGCTTAATTTTGCGCAGAAATTTTATAATTACAAATATACTATAAATGAGTACGACAACGATGCCTTTTGTGGCTTACAAAGTAAAAGACATTTCCCTTGCTGCCTGGGGACGAAAAGAAATAGAATTGGCTGAAGCTGAAATGCCGGGATTAATGGCGCTTCGTGCAGAATATAAAGATGAGCAACCTTTGAAAGGTGCTCGTATTGCAGGATGTTTGCACA
>CAZSDN010000145.1:0-5415 GCA_964605595.1 uncultured Flavobacterium sp.
GTTGTGTTGTAGTTGTTGTTGTGTGTAGTTGTCTAAAACCCAATGAAAAACCAAACTTTTTTTCTGCAATATGTCTAAAAAAAAAGAGGCGCGTGAGCACCTCTTTTCCGTATGGATTATTTTCTAATACCCAATTCTTTGATGATTTCACGGTATCTGTTGATTTCCGTTTTCTTAAGGTAATCAAGAAGGCTTCTTCTTTTACCTACCAACTTTACAAGTGAACGCTCTGTGTTGAAATCGTGACGATTTTTTTTCAAGTGTCCCGTAAGGTGGTTGATTCTAAATGTGAACAAAGCGATTTGTCCTTCAGCCGATCCAGTATTTGCAGCTGTTCCTCCGTGTTTAGCGAAGATTTCTTCTTTAACTTCTTTAGTTAAGTACATGCTAATATTATTTAATGATTATTATGTAGGAATAAAGTTTATCTTTATTTCGTGTGCAAAAGTAATGTTTTTTTCCGTAATTGCAAGTGTGTTTTTATTTTCGTGTAAAAAAATATACGAATGTTTTTAGCCATTTCACATACAAATGAAAATCACTTCCTGTTTTTTTATATCATTCCTACTATTCCTGAATATTGCATTTGGGCAGGACAATGATATCAAGATTCAACTGTCAAAAGCTGCATTACTCGAAAAAGAAAGTAATTATGTCGAAGCGTTAAAAATCAGAAGCTTTATTGATGCAAAATTCAATGGTAGTCATTCTGAATGGCTTATGGAAAACAGATATAAAAAGCACCTCAATTCATTTTTGGTGAAAAACGATTCGGCTTCAATTGTTGAAATTACCAAAGCAGTTTCGGTTTTTGAAAAGCTCAAAATGCAACCTGCCGATGAAAAAATCCGCTTGTATTCCTATCTGTATCAAAGGCAATACGACAATTATCTTGATATGCCGTCAATCGCAACGGCCATAAAACTATACGAATACCTTTTGAAAATAAACAGGCCTCAGGATAGGCAGGCAGTTTATAAAACCCTGAATTTTATTTCGGGAACCTATGCCCTGATCGGAAATAGTGTTGAATCACAAAACTATTTGCTCAAACTTTTGCCTGTCGCGCAACAAATATACGGGCCGGATTCTGAACAAACCGCGCAGGTATTTATAAGTATGGCCTCAGTGAGCAGCGCACAGGATAATTTTGCCGCCCAGGTAAAAGCGATGGATAGCGCGCTGAAAATTTTCAGGAAAAAAGAACCGCAGAACAAGTTCCTTCTTTTTAACCTTTATAATTTTTATGTACTTTCCTATGTATATTATGGCGATCTCGAAAAAGCATCGGAATACCTAAAGTTGTTAAATTCCTATTATGAAAAAAATAAAGGATATAAGTCTTTTATCAACTATGAATCTGGCGAATATAAAAACCTAAACCATATTAAGACAACGCTGCAAATTGCCAATGTCGTTTTTTATAAGGCAAATGGCGACAGCGAAAACCTTTCCCGGCACTTTAATATTTTTAATGCCGGAATAGACAAAAACAAAACGGATTATACGGATTATGAAATAAGGGCGATTAACGACATATACATCCAAATGGCGGTATATTATACTACGAAGGAACCCAATTATCAAAAAGCGGTTGGTTTTTATGATAAGGTTTTGCCTGTAAATAAAAATAATAAAAACGGTAACGGAACTGTTTCGGTTTTGCATTACAAAGGCTGGACAAACGTATGTTTTGAAAAATGGCAGCAAGCCGTTTCCTGTTTTGAACAGGCACTGAAATACCCTGAAGCCGAAAATTTCATTGAGATCATAAGCCTGCATCAGTATCTCGGTACTTCGTATTATCATTTGAGGAATTTTGCGAAAGCCGACTTCCACATTAATCATGTAATGCGTTTTTATGCCTCGCAGGAAAGTACTTATCAGGGAATTGGAACTGTCGAAAATTTTTACAGGATTGGCGAAATATATGTCGATATATACAAAAAGAATAAACAAAAGGCAATGCTTTATAAGGCTTATGAAGCTTTCAAAAAAAGTTCCGGCGTTTTTTCAAAAGTTTATCAAGGCGGTGTTTTTAATGATCAATTGAGTAATATCGTAAATAAGATAAATTCGGGTTTGCTGTTTTGTTCCGATAATTTAAAGCAGAAAACAGAAGAAGCTTTAGAATTGGTCGAGAAGAATAATTCCAGCTTCGTATGGTCGAATTTCCTCCTGAAACAGGAAAATGCTTTTAAAGTTCCCAAACAACTCCATGACTCGCTGTTGCATTTGCAGCAAAAGAATTCACAAATGAAACAGTTGGCCGCGGTTTCAAAAGAAAACCCTCAGAAAAACCATGAGCAGGAACTGGCCGCAAATCAGAAAAAAATCCGTTCACTTGAAAAATTGCTCAAAGATAAATATCCGTCTTTTTCAGATTTTTCCAATCCGCATAGCAGCATTTCAGCAATCCGGGCGAAACTAATGCACGATGAAAGAATTATTAGTTATAAAGTTTTCGATACGGTCATTTATGCTTTTGAAATTACGAAACAGCAAACGCGCCTTCAAAAACTGGATGTAAAAACTGATGCGCTAAAAAAATCGGTTTCCATCCATTTAGTGGCCATGAAGCAACCGGCGGGAAATGCTGCTTCATCTGCAAAAAAACTTTACCAGGAATTAATCAATCCTTTAAAAGTGCAAAAACAAGAAAAGCTCATTTTTATAACCGATGATTTCCTGGCTTATCTTCCATTTGAAACACTGATGAATTCTGATGGATATTTGGTCGCAGAAAACAGCATATCCTATTCTTCATCGCTTAAATTGTGGGAAATACAGAAGCAAAATATTAATCCGGATAACAAAAGCATTGCAGCATTTTCACCTGAATATGATCTTAAGCTTTCCGGTAAAAGTCCCGATATTGCACTTTTAGCAAGAAGCGGCAACTTTGAATTAAAAGGTGCGCAAACCGAAGCAAAGAAGATTGTAACTCTTTTTAACGGCGATTTGTTTTCTTCGGCAAGCGCCACGAGGAAAAACTTTATCGCAAACGCTTCCGGTTACCGGATTCTGCATTTGGCAATGCATGCGGTAGTTGATGAAAATGACAGCAATAAGTCAAGCCTGATTTTTAGTAATGGTGAAAAATTATATGTTTCGGAATTTTATGATTTGAGAATCCCTGCTGAAATGGCGGTGCTTAGTGCGTGTAATACCGGATACGGGAATTTGAAAAACGGCGAAGGGATTATCAGCATGTCGCGTGCGTTTACTTATGCCGGCGTAAGATCGACAGTAATGAGCTTGTGGCAGGTTCCTGATGCCGAAACTTCTGAGATTATGATCTCATTCTACGGAAATTTAAAATCAGGCCAGGATAAAGATGTCGCGCTGGCAAATGCCAAACGTGATTTCATAAATAAAAATCCGATGAAAAGCCACCCATTTTTTTGGGCTGGATTTGTAGTGAACGGAAATGTTTCTGCTATTTCAGAAAATGAGTGCAACGGAATTTATTTTGCACTAATCGCAGTTTTGGCAGTAGTTGGAACTTTATGGGTTTTCCGAAGAAAATTATTCCAGCGCTTCCAGTAATCTTTCTGCATTTTCCTGAAGCGGATTTTCTGTAATAATAAGCATTTTTAAAATTGAAGCGGTTTTTTCTTCTTCGCCGGTTCTTAAATAACATAATGCCAGATACCATTTGATGTAATATTGAAAAGGATCTTCCGGTGATTCTTTTAGCTTTATGAAAACTACGATCGCCTCATTGAATTTCCCAAGCTCCATTAATGCAATGCCTTCATACAGCAGCGGATATTGGCTGTTTTCGGTTTTTCCTAATTCAGAAAAAAGGGCAGCCGATTTTTTGTAATCTTTATTTTCATAAGCATAAAATGCCTTTGATTTAATGTCTTCACCGTTTTCCCCGCGCACGATGGGCGCAATAGTGTTCGGATAGGGCTGATAAAACCGGGCATAAAGGCTGTCACTATTTCTGTCCGGGTTTTTCATAATGAAGAAAATACCAATTAATGCAACCATGCAGGCTGCAACAGCTAATGGCAAACGGCGGGAAGATTTGGCCTTTTTATTTTCAAAGGATTTCAGTTTCTTTTTTAATTCGTTTCGCTCATGGAGCGTTATCGCGGTTTTTAGGTTTTTCTGAAAAGCAAAATCCTTTGCGAACTCTGCGTCTTCCGAAAGTAATTTCTGAAAAGCTTCTTTTTCATGATCCAAAAGCGTCCCTTCAAAATAATTGTGTAATAAAATTTCTTTGTCCATTTCAGCTTTTTTGTATCAGTTCTTTGAGTTGTTTGAGGCATCTGGACTTCTGGCTTTTCAGAACGTCTTTATTTGTATAATTGAGAATCTCCTGGATTTCGTCGAGCTTCTTTTCTTCATAATAAAAAAATCGTAGCACTTTTTGGCATTGCTGGCCCAATTTGCTGAAGTTTTTCTGAAGCGCAGCAACCTGAAAGTCATTTTTTTCTTCATTATAATCATTCCACTCCATAGTAATGAAGTCGGAATCTTCAAGTGGCAAAACCCTGTTTATCGTTTTTAATTTCTGAAAGATCATAAACTTTCCGATTGCAAAAAGATAAGTCTTGACAGTACTTTGAAGATTATCCAGTTTCCCTTTTGTGGCATTCTCGCACAATGCAATGATGGCATCCTGATATATGTCAACAATATCTTCTTGATCTAGATCATATCGCTTTGCAAATAAAATAAAGCCGTTTCGGTTGTCTTCATATAGCTTTCGGATGGCTTCATCATTTTTTTTAAGCAAATCTGCAAAATTTTCGGGTTCAGGCATTAGTGAGTGCTTTGCCATAAAAGTAAACAAATTCATTCTCCGGGAAACATTTTTTTTAAACCGATGTTTACTTTCTGGATTTTTTTAAACCAATTGAGTAATTAATTATCCATTCAAATAAAAATATGAAAAAACTATACGCAATACTTCCGTTTGTAACATTTTCGGCTTTTGGGCAGCTAACAGTAATTTCCGATTTCGCATGGGGAAATTCGGCAGTCACAGTCAATGATAAAATCGTTTTCCGCGGTCATACGCCGCAAACAGGAAATGAGCTTTGGGTTTCTGACGGCACGCCCGAAGGAACGCATATACTTTTAGACATTGTGCCAGGCACGGGTGAAAGTATGCCGGAATATTTAACTGTTATTGATGATGTGGTTTATTTCAGGGCAAACCAGCATCAGGTTTGGCGAACCGATGGCACGGCTGGAGGAACGTACCAGATTTTTGAAAATAATTTGATTACTTATCCTTTCAATTTTGTAAAGTCGGGAGGGTTTATTTACTTTCAATCAGGTTCTGTGGGTTCAGGTTGCTGTCAGCATTTATGGCGAATCAATGGAAATCCAAACAGCGAGATTATTGTTACGCCAACAAATGAATTTTCAGATGTGCGCATGCCGCATGATTTAGGA
>CAZSDN010000146.1:0-5413 GCA_964605595.1 uncultured Flavobacterium sp.
ATTGGATTTGCCTTTCTCCCAAAAAGACCAAGTTGCCAACGCAGGCGGTTTATGATAATGCACACGAACTCAAAATCATTATCCACAATAAACACGATTTTATTTTTGCCGAAGAACAGGCGCAAAAAGTAAATCCAAACGCAATATTATTCCTTCAGCCCGAATGGAGCAAAAAAGAAGAAATGACACCACTTATTGTTGATTATGTGATGAACAATCCAAAATGGAGAGTTTCATTGCAAACACATAAATACCTCAATATTCCGTAACGATAATTAAGGTTGCTAGTTATTTTCCGCCGTTAGCCCGAAGATCTGCAATGCAATTAGCGTCCAATTGAGGAATTGCTGAAATAGCGGGATCAGTAACCATATTTCTTTCAGTTTTCCAATACATAAGGCAATTTTCATTGTCGCAGTGTTCTCCGTGGGCTTTGTCCTGATGCTGGCTTTGCATCGGCGTGCCAAAATTCACCAGCCCAAGCAAATGGCAAAACTCATGCAATATTACCGTAGATTCCAGATTGGTTCGGTTCAACGCTTCAATATTCGTGCTTAAATACTGGATTGTCCTTTCGTAAATTACAAATGAAGTATTTCGATATGCCGTTCCGAGCGTAAAAGAAGTAGTTGTGTCATTTACATATTGGCCATCAGCAAAAAAAGCATAAAGTGCCAATACATTCGGGCTGTTGTATTTTGTACGGTATTGGGTTTCTATGGCTGCTATTTCTTTTAATGTGTAAGGGCTTGTTCCGGGGCTTGGAATTGCAGTTTCGGTAAAAGAAATCCCGCCGGGTTTATTGAGCCGTGCTTCCATAAAATTTTTCAGATTGGCCAGAGTTTGCGATGTTGGCCTAAATCCTTCAACATATACAATTTCTACAACTATTGACTCATAATTATCAGCCGATAAAAAAGCATGAGCACTCTTTCCCGTCGCTTTTAGATTAGGGCCTTTGTTTATGCCGTTTTCAATGTTCGAAGAACTGTCGTCGCTTGAGCAGCTCAACGCAAAGGCAAAAAGAAATAAGGTAATAATGCGTAATAACTTCATAGCTTTTTTTATTTAAAGTTAGAAAATATAAGAATGTAGGCACAAAAAAATATCCTAAAATTAAATGTGCGCCAATCGCGCCAGATAATCAAAATGCCCGCCTTCCATAATCAATTCGCATTTCAGCCCGTTGTCAATTGCTGCATTCTGAAGCGTATTGTAATCGATGTACATCCAGTCAAAAGGTTTTTCTTTTTCGCCTTTATAGGCAATGTTAAAAATTACTTCTCCATAATAATCATTGTCGGATGGAATCCATTTTCCGCCGTCTTCATCTTCGTCAAACATATAAATGATGTCTGAACTGTCAAGCAGGATTTGTCCGTTTTGATTTAAAATCGATTTCAGTTTAGATAAAAACCGCGGAACTTTTTTGAGTTTTCCGCACATTCCGGCGCCATTCATAAGAAGCAGGATTGTATCGAATTTTTCATTTTCCATCGCCATTACATCCTGAACCCGGGCTTTTTTGAGTCCGCGTAACGTGCACGCCTTAATCGCATCCGGCGAAATGTCAATTGATGTCACATCAAGGTTTTTCTCTTGAAGATACAAACTATGGCTTCCTGCGCCGCAGCCTACGTCGAGGATTTTCCCGTTGGCAAGTTCCAAAGCTTTCCGTTCGATTTTTGGCATTTGTTTAAAGTTGCGGAACAAATACGCGACAGACATTTCATCTTCTTCCGAAATTGTAGTTTCAGTAATTAAATCCTGCGGGTTATTGCCGGTTTGATAATCGAGTATCGCTTTTCCGAAAAGGTCTTTCATAGTTTATGTGTTAAAATGCCGTGCTTAACTTAGAAAGTTTAATTTTGCATGATTAAATGATTTTTGCTTGAAACAGTTTTTAAATAACCTTCCTAAGCTGGCCAAAGATAAGCATATCGAAAACAAAAAGTATTTTGATAAGCTCAAAAAGAAGACGCCCAAAAACCTCGATTATATCATGCAGGAGTTGCATGATGCCGAATTCAGGAAAACCGATTGCCTGACTTGTGCGAACTGCTGCAAAACGACCGGCCCGTTATTTACGATTGCAGATATCGAAAGGATAGCAAAGCATTTTCGGCAAAAGCCGCAGCAATTTATAGAAAATTACCTGCGCATCGATGAAGATAATGATTATGTATTGCAAAAAGTTCCGTGTAATTTCCTTGATGCGGAAAATTACTGTTCGATTTATGATGTCAGGCCAAAAGCCTGCCGGGAATTCCCGCATACAGACAGGAAAAAATTTCAGCAGATTTCAGAGATCACGCTTAAGAATATTCCCATTTGCCCTGCAACTTACAATATTGTTGAAGAAATGAAAAAACGGATTCCACTATAAAATAAAGCCTTCTAACGAAGGCTTTATTTTATACGAACAAATCGTCTTCCTGAAATTCGAGTAAATCGTGTGAAAGCCGGCGTCCGCCAATGGCATCAACCAAACGGTCAATTCCCTGTTCAATGTAAGCTAATATCTTATGAACCCATTCTTTGGCTTTTTCGAAGAATTCCAATCCCATTTCAACATAAGAGTTTATTTTTTCAACGAATGCCTGAAGCGCATCCATAAATGACAGTAATATTTCGGCTTTTTTCATATCGTGATGGTTTAAGGATTTTTAAATTTCCACTAATTTAAACAAACCGAGCCGATTAAAATATTAACAAATTGATAAATTTTGTTTATCGATTTGAAATTAATAAATAAGGTATTTTTTTCGCATTTCCTTGAATTCAATAAGCTGGGTTTCCCAACTCGCGCGAATCTCTCCAACGGTTAATCCGGCTTCAATTTGATGCTGTAATTTTTTTGTACCCGCCAGTTTAGTAAAATAGGAGTTAAAGAATTTCGTTTTATCGGCGGTTTCATTATATGCTTTTATGAGCCATTTTAATTCAATGCGGTCTACTTTCGGGATTTCGGAAAGATCTTCGCCAAAACAATCAATACCGTTATATGGAGGCGTTTTTGCTCCAAAGTTTGGTTTCGGAGTAAAACAAAAATCAATATTCGGAAGATAAGGCGAGCCGTAGATCTGGAATTGCTTGTCGGTTCCGCGGCCGACGCTTACGTTTGTCCCTTCAAAAAAACATAAACTTGCGTAAAGATTTATTGCCTGGTCATTTGGAAGGTTTGGAGATGGTTTTACCAATAAGCTATAAGGCATTTCACGGGTGTATGCCGAGCAGGCAATGACCTGAAGGTCGCATTGTACGCCGTTTTTCAGCCATTTTTCACCATTGATCATTTGAGCATATTCTCCAATTGTCATTCCGTGTAAAACCGGAATAGTGTGCATTCCGACGAAACTCGAATGTTCAGGCTCTAAAATCGGCCCGTCAACAATATTCCCATTTGGATTTGGCCTGTCAAGAACGATCAGTGGGATATTGTTTTCGGCACAGGCTTCCATTACATAATGTAAAGACGATATATAGGTATAAAAACGCGCGCCTACGTCCTGTAAATCGAAAAGTAAAATATCAATCCCGTGAAGCTGTTCTTGAGTTGGTTTTTTATTATCGCCATAAAGCGAAATAATAGGAAGCCCGGTTTTCGTGTCTTTTCCATCAACGATCAGTTCGCCTGCATCGGCTGCGCCGCGAAAACCATGTTCGGGAGCATAAATTTTTACGAGGTCAACTCCTTTCATAAGTAGGAAATCCACTAAATGGTTTTGGTTCGTAAGAATCCCGGTTTGATTGGTGACGATTCCGGCTTTTTTATTTTTGAGAAGTTTTGAAAAACCATCAAAATTATCTGCGCCGGTTCCAAAAACCATTGCTTTCGGATTATTGACCACAACTGTTTTATGGGCATAGGATTTCTCTCGTTCAATAACTCTTGTTCCTGCCGGCTGAACGGTTTTACAGGAAAATATAAAAGCTGAAACAGAAAGCATTGCAAAATACTTAAAGTACTTTGATTTAAAACCGCTGCTAAAACTATTGTTTTTTTGTATAATAGTATCCATCAAAATAATTAAACCGCCAAATTTCAGTAAAAATTATGTCTAAAACCGTATTTTTGACAGCCGTAGCAATCACAAATTTAAACAGACATTCTTATTTTGAATTTTGAACATTTCATAGCCAAAAGACTCATTACTGCGAAAGGCCGTAAAAGTACTATTTCTACTCCAATTATAAAAATTGCAATTTCAGCCATTGCGATAGGAATGGTTATGATGATCGTGTCTGTTGCAACAGGAATCGGGCTTCAGCAAAAGATTCAGGAAAAGATTGCAGTATTTAACGGACATATAATTATTTCAAATTTCGACGATAATCAATCGGAAGTTAGCCTGGAGCCCATTTCAACACATCAGGATTTTTATCCCAAATTTAAATCGGTACAAGGAATCAGTCATGTTCAGGCGGTTGCAAGCAAAGCCGGGATGATTCGGACTGAAACTGCTTTTGAGGGAATCATTTTTAAAGGAGTCGGGAAAGATTATCGGTGGAAAAACCTTGAAGAATATATTGTATCAGGCCGCCTTCCAAACCTGAAAGGAAATCTTAATGAAGAAATCCTGATTTCCGAATTCCTGGCAAACCGGCTAAATCTTAAAGTAGGCGATAAGTTCAATACTTATTTTATGAAAGAAGACAGCGGCCAAAAACCAAATCTTCGCGTTTTGAAAATCACTGGGATTTATAATTCCGGGTTTCAGGATTTTGACGCGGCTTATATATTAGGTGACATCCGCCATATTCAGCGGATCAATAAATGGCAGCCAGACCAGGTTGGGGCTTTCGAGGTTTTTATTGACGATTTTGCCAATATAGAAAAAAAAGGCGAAGAAGTTTATGCTCAAACAGATTCATCGCTTTACACGCAAACAATCATCGAAAAATATGCATTCATTTTTGAATGGATGCGGCTTTTCGATTTCAATATAATAGTAATCCTGTCTATTATGATCGGAGTTGCCACTATTAATATGGTCGTTGCCTTGCTGGTTCTTATATTGGAGCGAACCCAACTGATCGGGATCTTGAAAGCAATAGGGGCAAATAACTGGAGCATCCGAAAAATTTTTCTGTATAACGCGTTTTATTTAATTCTGCGGGGTTTGTTCTGGGGTAATCTTATCGGGATTTCATTGATCCTTATTCAAAAATATTTTGGTGTCGTGCGGCTTCCGCCTGAAAATTATTATGTAAATGTTGCCCCGGTTTATCTGAATATAGGGTATATAGCGCTTCTTAATCTAGGAACTGTTATTGTTTGTTTGTTTGTTTTGTTAATTCCGTCTTATATAATAACAAAAATTTCTCCCGTAAAAGCGATTCGCTTCGATTGATTTTATTTTCTATTGCAGACATTTCCCGCTTTGCACTGCAATCTTTTGCCTGTTAAAGA
>CAZSDN010000147.1:0-5305 GCA_964605595.1 uncultured Flavobacterium sp.
TTTTTGTTGGAAGCCTTCCATTCAGTATTGAGGAAGCAGATTTAAGAGAGTCTTTCGAGGCTTACGGTTCAGTTGATTCAGTTAAAATTATCACAGATAAATTTACAGGAAGAAGTAAAGGATTTGGTTTTGTTGAAATGCCAAACGATGACGAGGCACAAAAAGCAATCGATGAATTGAATGGTGCAACCGTTCAGGGTCGTGCGATAGTTGTAAATAAATCAGAGCCAAAACCAGAAGGCGAAAGAAGAAGTTTTGGTGGCGGAAATCGCGGTGGCGGACGTCCGGGCGGAAGCTACGGAGACCGTAACGGCGGCGGATACAATAGAGGCGGCGATAATCGCGGCGGCGGCAACAGAGGCGGATATTAATTTGCTTTTATTCTGACATAAATAGGTACTGTTACATTTAAGAGCGCTATTTTTGAAAACATAATAACCATTTGTCTTTTGATGAATGGTTTTTTTGTTGATAACTTCCTATAGTTTTTATAGCTAAAAAAGCTATTTTTGAGAATCATTCCTTGTGATTAATTCCGATTGCAACTACTTCAAATTCAGTTATGTATTTAATATTTGATACCGAAACCACCGGACTGCCTAAGCGTTGGGACGCACCAATTACCGATGTTGGGAACTGGCCCCGATGTATCCAGATTGCCTGGCAGTTGCATGATGAAATGGGAAAACTCATCGAGCATCAGGATTATCTGGTCAAACCCGAAGGTTTCAATATTCCGTATGATGCCGAGCGTATTCACGGAATCTCAACTGAATTGGCAGAATCCCATGGAGTTTACCTGTCTGAAATCCTTGAAAAATTCAATATCGCATTATCAAAAACAAAATTCATTGTCGGGCAAAATGTTGGCTTTGATGTCAATATCATGGGTTGTGAATTTTATCGCGCGGGTGTCGATTCAAAAATGGCAGAACTTCCGGTTTTGGATACATGTACTGAAGTTACCGCTTCACTGCTGAAACTTCCCGGAGGCCGCGGCGGAAAGTTCAAATTACCCACATTGACCGAACTGCACGAGTATCTTTTTAACATTCCGTTTGCCGAAGCGCACAATGCTACCGCCGACGTTGAGGCAACAACAAGATGTTTCCTCGAGTTGATACGCCGTGAGATTTTTACTAAAGAAGAGCTCGATGTTTCGCAAGGTTATTTCGAAGATTACCAGAATTATAACAACGGCGAAATCCAGCTTATAGGATTAAAGCACATAAACCTAAAAGCTGTTTCTGATGCAATCCGGGACAATTTCCGTAAAAAACAACAAGTTGAATTTCCCGCAAAGCCCGATTCTGATAAACAAATCGCAATCGATACTGATTTTGTGCATTTGCATAACCATACGCAATTTTCGGTTTTGCAATCAACAATAAGCGTTGCGTCGTTGGTAAAAGCAACCGTTCAGCATAAAATGCCGGCTGTAGCGATTACGGATCACGCCAATTTAATGGGTGCATTCCATTTTGTACGTGATATTTTAAACCATAATAAATCGGCTGAAGCAAAAAATAAGGAAGCGGTTGAAAAAGGAGAACAACCTACAGAAGTCCCAATAAAACCAATCGTCGGATGTGAATTTTTCGTATGTGAGGATCATCTGGACAAAACCCGAAAAGACAATGGTTACCAAATCGTTTTCCTTGCTAAAAATAAAAACGGCTATCATAATCTCGCAAAGCTTTCTTCAATCGCATACACGCAAGGATTTTATTATGTTCCGCGTATCGATAAAAAAGTGATCGAACAGTACAAAGATGACCTGATCGTTTTATCGGGTAACCTTTATGGTGAAATTCCGAATAAAGTCTTAAACCTTGGCGAGAACCAAGCCGAGGAAGCATTGCTTTGGTGGAAAGAGCGTTTCAACGACGATTTTTACATCGAAGTCATGCGCCACAACCAGGAAGACGAAAACCGCGTAAATGAAACACTGGTTTCTTTGGCGCATAAAAACAACGTCAAAACAGTTGCAACAAATAATATTTTCTATATTGACAAAGCCAACGCAAATGCACACGATATTTTGCTTTGCGTGCGTGATGGCGAAAAACAAAATACGCCCATTGGCCGTGGCCGTGGTTTTCGTTACGGAATGCCAAATCAGGAGTACTACTTCAAATCCGGTGATGAAATGAAGCAATTGTTTCAGGATTTGCCGGAAGCAATAAACACTATTTCCGAAATCGTCGGCAAAATTGAGATTTACAGTCTGGCGCGTGAAGTCCTGCTTCCAAAATTTGAAATTCCGAATGAGTTTCTCGTTGCCGAAGATTCAGCCGATGGAGGAAAGCGCGGCGAAAACAAGTATCTGAATTTCCTCACTTATGAAGGTGCAAAAAGAAGGTATGCTGAAATCACGGACGATATTAAGGAACGAATCGATTTTGAGTTATTGACCATTGAAAATTCCGGTTATCCCGGTTATTTTCTCATCGTTCAGGATTTTATTGCTGAAGCTAGAAAAATGGGCGTTTCCGTGGGCCCGGGCCGTGGTTCTGCAGCCGGTTCGGTCGTTGCATATTGCCTCGGGATTACCAATATAGATCCGTTAATGTATAACCTTCTTTTTGAGCGTTTCCTGAACCCGGATCGTGTGTCGCTTCCCGATATTGATATCGATTTTGATGACGAGGGCCGAAGCAAGGTCATGGATTACGTAATCCAAAAATACGGTTCCAAACAAGTTGCACAGATCATTACGTATGGAACCATGGCGGCAAAATCAGCGATTCGCGATACCGCACGGGTTTTGGATTTACCGCTTTTTGAAGCCGATAAGATTGCAAAACTGATTCCGTTTAACCTGAATCTTGCCAAGATTTTCTCGATGGACGATGCGAAGTTGAAAGCGGCTTTACGCCCCGAAGATTTCGAGAAAGTCCAGGAATTGATCGCTTTGGCAAAAGAAAATAATTTGGGCGGAGAAACCCTGCAACAGGCACAGGTTCTGGAAGGTAATTTAAGGAATACAGGAATTCATGCATGCGGCGTAATCATTACACCCGATGATATTACGAAGTTCGTTCCGGTTGCAACTGCGAAAGATTCCGATTTGTATGTTACTCAATTTGACAACTCGGTTGTAGAAAGTGCCGGCTTGTTGAAAATGGATTTCCTGGGATTGAAAACCCTTACGCTAATAAAAGATACGGTCAAATTAGTAAAATACCGAACCGGAAAAGATATTGATCCGGATCAGTTTCCGATTGATGATACCAAGACCTATGAGCTTTTTCAGCGTGGCGAAACCGTTGGGATTTTCCAGTATGAAAGCGCCGGGATGCAAAAATATATGAAAGAACTAAAGCCTACTGTTTTTGGTGATTTGATTGCAATGAATGCATTGTACCGGCCAGGCCCGATAGCTTATATTCCGAGTTTTATCAAGCGTAAAAACGGTGAAGAAGAAATTGTATACGATCTCGATGCTTGCGAAGAATTGCTCAAAGATACCTACGGAATTACGGTTTACCAGGAACAGGTAATGCTTTTGTCGCAAAAACTCGCGAATTTCTCAAAAGGAGATGCCGATGTTTTGCGTAAAGCGATGGGAAAAAAACAACGTGACGTTCTTGATAAAATGAAACCGAAGTTCGTAAACCAAGCGATGGAAAACGGCCACGCCGAAGACAAACTCGAGAAAATCTGGAAAGACTGGGAAGCGTTTGCGGAGTATGCGTTCAACAAATCGCATTCAACATGTTATGCCTGGATTGCTTATCAAACGGCTTATCTGAAAGCAAATTATCCGGCTGATTATATGGCGGCGGTGCTTTCAAATAATATGAGCGACATTAAGCAGGTCTCGTTCTTTATGGAAGAATGCAAACGCATGGGATTACAGGTTTTAGGTCCCGATGTAAATGAGTCGTTTTATAAGTTCACGGTAAACGAAAATTATGCCGTCCGTTTTGGAATCGGAGCTGTAAAAGGTGTTGGAATGGGCGCCGTTCAAACAATTGTCGAAAACAGGAAAGACGGAAAATACAAATCGATTTTTGATATGGCCAAACGTATTGACCTTCGTGCGGCAAATAAGAAAGCCTTTGAAAACCTGGCACTCGCCGGCGGATTTGATTCTTTTGCATCGACGCACCGTGCGCAATACTTCCATGACGAAGGCGACGGAATTACATTTCTCGAGAAAGCCGTTCGTTACGGATCGAAATACCAGGAAAACGAAAATTCGTCACAGGTAAGTTTGTTTGGTGAAACGAGTGATGTTCAAATCCCCGAACCGGTAGTTCCGCCGTGCGACGATTGGAGTACGATGGAAAAACTGGCAAAAGAAAAAGAAGTTGTCGGGATTTATATTTCCGGGCATCCTTTGGATGATTTCAGGTTTGAGATGAAATATTTTTGCGGAAACAAACTGGAATCCCTAAAAAACATGGAACAGTTTGTTGGTAAGAACCTTTGCTTTGGCGGAATTGTCACTAACATACAGCACCGGACTGCAAAAAACGGAAAAGGCTGGGCTACATTTATGCTTGAAGGTTATGACGAAAGTTACGAATTCAGGATTTTTGATGAAGAATATTTGAAGTTCAGGCATTTTTTGGGGCAGAATCATTTCGTATTTATAAAAGTAAACATCAAGGATGGCTGGGTAAATCGGGAAACCGGAAAGAAGTCGGAGCCAAGAATCCAGTTTTTACAGGTTCAGATGCTTCAGGATGTTTTGGCAAGTTTTGCGAAAAAGCTTGTCATAAATATGAATGTTAAGGATTTGAAAAACGATATGATCCATCAGCTGAGCACTATTTTCCAGCACAACAAAGGCGATCATCAGGTAACTTTTGAAGTCGATGAACTGGAAAGCTTTAAAAGAACAATTCAGGCATCTGCTGTTGAAGCTGTTGAAAACGATGCGGCCGATGAAAATAATGAAGCTTCACAAGATGAAGAAATGGAAATGAATGTTGCCACAGAAGTTGAAGAAACCCGAATCATAACACGGCTCACAATGCCAAGCCGTAAAGTAAAAATCAGGATTTCGACCGAATTGCTTCAGGAATTGGAGAAAATGCAATTGGATTTCAGACTGAATTAAGTTCAGGTTTCAACAAATGCCTAGCCCCGATTAAAGCGGTATCCTTTGTGAGGATACGAACAAAGATACAAGCGGAAAGCGGGAAATTGCTTCAAATAAATTCTCACAATACATAAATAACCAAATCTAATTCTGTTAACAAAAGATTTACGATTTAATGCGTAATTTTGTACAATAAAATAATAACTAAAGAAAATAGATATGGCATTAGCAATAACAGATGCTACTTTTGAT
>CAZSDN010000148.1:0-401 GCA_964605595.1 uncultured Flavobacterium sp.
GTTGCCGGTGCGGTATTCTCAGGATTTGCAATGGTAAATACACTTTTGATCATCATGAGAAAAGTGTCAAATCTTGAAGCATATATTACTATCCAACATATCGAATTAATGAACATTGTAATTATGATTACGGGTTCTATCGTAGGTGTTGCTTATATCACCGAGTTATTCGTAGCATGGTATTCAGGAGTTGAGTACGAACAATACGCTTTCTTGAACAGAGCTACGGGACCTTACTGGTGGGCCTACTGGTCGATGATGACTTGTAACGTATTCTCTCCACAATTCATGTGGTTCAAAAAATTAAGAACAAGTATCATGTTCTCGTTCGTAATATCTATTGTTGTAAACATTGGTATGTGGTTCGAAAGGTTTGTAATTATCGTAACATCATTGCACAG
>CAZSDN010000148.1:411-5243 GCA_964605595.1 uncultured Flavobacterium sp.
GGGATTACCTTCCATCTTCATGGACAATGTTCTCTCCAACATTTGTTGATATTGGAATCTTCATCGGAACAATCGGTTTCTTCTTCGTATTATTCCTATTGTATGCGAGATCCTTCCCGGTAATTGCACAGGCAGAGGTTAAAACGATTTTGAAATCATCAGGAGACAATTATAAACGAGAAAGAGAAGAAAATAAACATTCACACCATGAGTAGTAATAAAGTTATATACGCTATTTACAATGATGACGATGTGCTGATGGATACCGTTAAGAAAACGCGCGCCGCTCATCATCATATTGAAGAAGTTTTCACGCCTTTTCCGGTTCACGGATTGGATAAAGCAATGGGAATCGCGCCAACGCGCCTGGCAATATGCGCTTTTATCTACGGATTATGTGGATTGTCTTTCGCAACCTGGATGATGAATAATATCATGATTTCTGACTGGCCTCAGGATATCGGTGGAAAACCGAGTTTCAGTTATATTGAAAATATGCCGGCTTTCGTTCCGGTAATGTTCGAGATGACCGTATTTTTTGCTGCTCACTTAATGGTTATTACCTTTTATATGAGAAGCAAACTATGGCCATTCAAACAAGCTGAAAACCCGGATGTTAGAACTACTGACGATCACTTTTTGATGGAAGTTGCCGTTCACGATAATGAAGAAGAATTGGTTTCTTTCTTCCAGAATACAGGTGCGGTTGAAGTTAAAGTAATTGAAAAGCATTAATATCAGATATGAAAAGCTTAAACAAAATTATGATTGTATTAGGATTATCGGCAGCGATCACTTCCTGCCATAATAAAGATTATCCTAATTACCAATATATGCCGAACATGTATGAATCGGTTGCATATGAAACGTATAGTGAATCAGATGCTTTCGCAGACGGGAAAGAAGGGCAAATCCCGCCCGATGGTACTGTTAAGAGAGGCTTTGTTCCTTATGAATTGCCAAATACCACAGCGGGTTATGAAGCTTCTAAAGCGCTTCAGTCTCCTTTGGATGCAGCAACGGCCGATATGGACAAAGCAGGACAACTTTTCAACATCTATTGTGCAATTTGCCATGGAGATAAAGGAGACGGAAAAGGAAATCTTTCTAAAAGAGAAAAGCTTTTGGGTATTCCGAGTTATAAAGACAGGGAAATGACCGAAGGAAGCGTTTTTCATGTACAAACGTATGGATTGAATTCAATGGGTTCTTATGCCAATCAGCTTGACAGCCATGAACGCTGGTTAGTTGCAGCTTATGTAATGAAACTGAAAAGCGAATTATAATTGTATAACACACTGATTTATTAGATATGTACACATTTTCAAGCAAATTAAAAACATTTTCGTTTGTTCTCATGATTCTTGGAATCCTGGGAATCGGATACGGTTTTTTAACTGCACCAAAAAATATCGAAGAGGTTCAAAAAATCCTTGATGCCGATGCCCATGGGCATGGAGCACACGGAGCAGCCGCTGCACACGAAACAACTCATGAAGCTCATGAAGTTCCAAAAGTTGTACGTGCAGAAGACCATGCAGAAACGAATGCCGATGCATCTCCGCTTTTGGATACGATTGCTGTTGATTCTGCAAAAACTGCTGAAGAACATCATCATCATGATGTAGCGTCTACTCATAAATCGGGTGAAGCTGATGCGCACGCAGACCACGAAAAACATTTAAACCACGTATTGCACCAGTTGCAAAACAAACCATGGGCTGCTTTGTATGTAGCTTGTATTTTTGTGATGTTGATTTCATTGGGAGTTTTGGCTTTTTATGCAATCCAACAAGTGGCACAAGCCGGATGGTCTCCGGTTTTATTTAGAGTAATGCAGGGAATAACCGCTTATTTGCCGGTTGGCTCGGTTATCTTTTTTATTCTTTTGGTTTTGTGCGGAATGCATTTCAATCACCTCTTTGTCTGGATGGGTGAAGGAGTAACAGATCCTGCAAGCCCAAATTATGATAAACTGATTGCTGGTAAAGCGGGTTATTTAAATGTGCCTTTCTGGTTAATAAGAGCTGCAATTTTCTTAATAGGATGGAATCTGTACCGTTATTTTTCAAGAAAAAATTGTCTTGCACAGGATAATGCGACTGATAATTCGTTTTATAAAAAGAATTTCAACATATCAGCAGGATTCTTGGTTTTCTTTATCGTAACCGAATCGATTATGTCTTGGGACTGGATTATGTCTGTAGATCCTCACTGGTTCAGTACGCTTTTTGGCTGGTATGTATTTGCGAGTTTCTTTGTAAGCGGAATCACCACAATTGCATTGGTAACATTGTATTTGAAATCAAAAGGTTATTTGGAATTTGTAAATACAAGCCACATTCACGATTTAGCTAAATTCATGTTTGGTATCAGTGTTTTCTGGACTTATTTATGGTTCTCACAATTTATGCTTATCTGGTATTCAAACATCCCGGAAGAGGTAACTTATTTCATCACCCGTATCGAAAACTACAACCTTCCTTTCTTCGGAATGGTTGTAATGAACTTCGTTTTCCCAATCTTAATCCTTATCAATACTGATTTCAAACGTTTGACATGGATTATCGTTATGGCGGGTATCATAATTTTATTAGGACATTATGTTGATTTCTTCAATATGATCATGCCTGCCACGGTTGGTGACCAATGGTTTATCGGAATTCCTGAAATAGGATCATTAATTTTCTTTGTTGGATTGTTTTTATTCGTGGTGTTTACCGCACTTACCAAGTCACCTTTGTTGGCAAAAAGAAATCCGTTTATTGAAGAAAGTAAACATTTTCATTATTAATATTTAAAGTAAAAACAGATGACAAGTTTGTTGGTAATTATTGTTTTAGTTTTATTAGCTATTGCTGTTTGGCAATTGACTAAAATATTCGACCTGACCCAGGTTGGCAGTCACACGGATAATTCTCAAATAGCTAACGATAATGATAATAATGTTCAGGGATATTTAATGTTTGGCTTCCTTGCATTCATTTATATATTTACTATTTACGGACTGTTTAAATGGGGACATTTGGTTTTATCAAATCCGGCTTCTGAGCACGGAGTAGATGTTGACCGCCTGATGAATATTACCTGGGTTTTAATTTTTGTCGTTCAGGCGATTACTCAAGTGCTGTTACACTATTTTGCTTTTAAATATAGAGGGAAACAAGGAAATACAGCATTGTATTTTGCAGATAATGACCGTCTTGAATTTATTTGGAGTGTAATTCCGGCTGTAGTTTTAGCAGGTTTGATTCTTTACGGTCTTTATGCTTGGACAAACATTATGTTTGTAAACGAAGAGGAAGAAGATGTTATTGTAATAGAACTTTATGCAAAACAGTTCAGTTGGGAAGCAAGATATGCCGGAGAAGACAATGTTCTTGGTAAAGCTAACGTAAGATATATTGAAGGCATTAATACGACTGGTGTTGATGTAACTGATCCGTATGCTCAGGATGACAAAGTTGTAACAGGAGAATTCCATATCCCAAAAGGCAAAAAAGTATTATTTAAAATGCGCTCACAAGATGTATTGCATTCCGCTTATATGCCGCATTTCAGAGCTCAGATGAACTGTGTTCCTGGAATGGTTACACAATTTGCTTTCATCCCGACCATTACAACCGACGAGATGAGAAATGACTCGAAGATGATTGAGAAAGTAAGTCATATCAATAAAATCCGCGCTAAGAAAAGTGCCGAGTTAGCTGCAGAAGGAAAATCGCCTTTAGATCCATATATTTTTGATTACTTATTGCTTTGTAATAAAATCTGTGGGCCTTCACATTATAACATGCAAATGAAACTGGTTGTTGATACACCGGCTGATTACAAAAAATGGCTCGAAAGTAAACCAACGTTGGTTCAGGCTGTAAAAGATGAAAAAGCAGCAGCCGAACCAAAACAAGAAACTGTTGAACCGGCAGCCGATACAACTAAAACTGCTGAAACGCCTGCAGTAGCACAAGTAATAAAAAAGTAAATTATCTTTTAATAAAATTAAAGTTAACAATATGTCAGCAGCTCACGACCACGATCACGGACACGCACATGAACACGCTCATGACCACGAGCATCACCACAAGGATACTTTCATTACCAAATATATTTTCAGTATTGACCATAAAATGATCGCCAAACAATACCTTATTACAGGTGTTATTATGGGGATTATCGGAGTCGGAATGTCGTTGCTTTTCAGAATGCAGTTGGCGTGGCCAGAAGAGTCTTTCCGAATCTTCAACTTCCTTTTAGGTGATAAGTTTGCTCCAAACGGGGTAATGCGCAACGATATTTATCTCGCACTTGTTACAATCCACGGAACCATTATGGTTTTCTTTGTACTAACGGCAGGATTAAGTGGTACTTTCAGTAATTTACTTATTCCACTTCAGATTGGAGCACGTGATATGGCTTCCGGATTCATGAATATGATTTCCTATTGGCTGTTTTTCCTTTCAAGTGTTGTAATGGTATGTTCCCTGTTTGTAGAATCCGGGCCGGCATCAGCAGGATGGACAATTTATCCTCCTTTGAGCGCATTGCCGCAAGCAATTCCTGGTTCAGGATTAGGGATGACACTTTGGTTGGTTTCAATGGCGATTTTCATCGCTTCTTCGTTAATGGGATCGTTGAATTATGTGGTAACCGTTATCAACTTGCGTACAAAAGGTATGTCAATGACAAGATTACCGCTTACCATCTGGGCTTTCTTTGTAACTGCAATTATCGGTATTGTTTCATTCCCTGTATTATTATCAGCGGCATTGTTACTGATAATGGATAGAAGTTTTGGAACTTCTTTCTACCTGAGCGATATTCCTGCTGAACTT
>CAZSDN010000149.1:0-1395 GCA_964605595.1 uncultured Flavobacterium sp.
GACGCACCGGGAAGCTTCTTTACTGCAATTGCTTATTGAAAACAGGAATGAAATCCTTGACCGTTCTGTAGTTTTAAAGAAAATCTGGGGAAACGATGATTTTTTCAACGGCCGCAGCCTGGATGTTTTCATCACAAAACTTCGAAAGAAATTAGGCCGTGACGATACTATTCAGATTATAAATATCCGTGGGCAAGGATATAAACTTACGTATTAATTCCCCATACGGAAATTGCGGCCACCTTGTCCATTACGGCGCATGTCTTCCATTTCTTTTCTTTTGCTTATGACAATTTCGTCAAACTCTTTTTGGGTAACGGTTTTTCCTTTTTTTGATGGTTTGATATCGACTTTGTCTTTGGCGTTCAGTACAACTTTAGAACACAAAATAGTAGTTCGCCCATCATTGACTTCCAGAATTAATCCGGGCAAACCCCAATAACTTTCCGGGCCTTGATTAACCGGGATTTCAGGTGTGTACCAGGCGGTTATGGCAATTTCTTTTGGCATTTCAAAAGCATCCATAAAATTAGTGGCATTTACTTCCTTTTTCTCATCTTTTGCATCATCGGTTTTCTTTTGGCGAAGGTTTCGCAAATCAGCCTCACTCACCTGTCGGACCGCGGTAGCTTTATAACATGTATAACCCCCAATCTGGCGTGTTTCCGATTCCATTTTCCATTCAAGTTTAGGAAGCGAATCTTTTATAAGAAATTCCTTTCCCTGGAATTCTTTATCGAGAACATATGTTTTTTCTTTTACGTTTTTATAATATGTGCCATCGGCGCCCATCATCATGCTCATTATTCTGCCGGTGTTAAATCCGCCTTGCCCGGGAGCTTCGAGTTTTTCTTCTTCTTTATAAATTGAAGCCGACTTGTCGAAATTCAGTATAAACGTCTTTTCGAGCGCTTTTTTCATCCGCTCTTCAAATATTTTGCGCATTTCGGGAGTTATTTCGCGCCCGCCCATATTTCCGCGAAACTCGTTCATGGTCGTTTTGGACTCATAAACCGCTATTCCCTGAAACTCTTTTTGTGCGTTTACCTGAAAAATTGAGGCAAGAAACAATACCGAAGCTATTATATTGGATTTCATATTATTGATTTAAAGGAACAAATATGAAAAAAGTTAATTTCTTATCGTCAAAATCTTTGTTAAATATGCAAATGAATAAACCTGATATTTTGTAATTTGCCGTTCTTATGAGAAAATACCATGCTTTGCTTTTTTTGATTTTTTCGTTTTTTGCGAACGCGCAGAAAATACAGCTGCAAAAAATCGAAACAAAACCATTTTCAGCCGATATTTTCTTGGGGACAGATAAATTCGGTTATGTGTACGGAATAAAAAACAGCGTTTTTTTTAAATTCCAAAATAATGAATTTCCGGAAT
>CAZSDN010000149.1:1405-5236 GCA_964605595.1 uncultured Flavobacterium sp.
CCGGAATACAAAAATCTTTCTTTGGGGAAAATCAGAAAAGTCGATCTGCATAATCCGTTGAAAATCATACTTTTTTACGAAGATTTCAACACTATCATAACACTTGACAACCAGTTGAATGAAACACAGAAAATCAATTTTTCTGACAACCAGATTCCGATTGTAGTTTCGGCAACCGGGATAGCTTCTCAGAACCGTTTCTGGATTTATAACAGCCTGACGCAGCAAATTGGCTTGTTTAATTACCTTAAAAACAGTTACACGCCGCTCACGCAGCAACTTCGTGGGAATATCAGGCATTATGAAACCGATTTCAATAATTTTAAATGGATTGATGACAACAATACCTGGTACAATTGCGATGTTTTCGGGAAAATTACCAATATGGGAATGGTTCCGGATTTTGACAGCATCCAGATTATTGACCCCAACCGGATTTTATTTTCGAAAGATGGAATCCTTTACCTGAAAGATTTCAAAACCGACAAATCATACACACTTGAAAATGTTGAGAAAAGCTTTAAAAGTTTTATCTACAACGAGCAAATTTTATCTATTTTTACAACGGAAGGAATTAGCAATTATAAAATTTTATTACCATAATGCACATAGCAGTAGCAGGAAATATCGGCGCGGGAAAAACAACATTGACACGTTTATTGGCAAAACATTTTAAGTGGGAACCGCATTATGAAGATGTTGTTGACAATCCTTATCTCGATGATTTTTACCATCAGATGGAACGCTGGTCGTTTAACCTTCAGATTTATTTCCTGAACAGCCGTTTTCGACAGGTTTTGCAAATCCGTGAAAGCGGAAAAAAAATCATCCAGGACAGGACGATTTATGAAGACGCGCATATTTTCGCCCCAAATTTACATGCGATGGGATTGATGACCAACCGTGATTTCCAGAATTATTCTTCCCTTTTCGAATTGATGGAAAGTTTGGTTGAAGCTCCTGATATGTTGATTTACCTTAGAAGCTCAATTCCGAATCTTGTAAACCAGATCCATAAGCGCGGACGTGACTATGAGAATTCCATTTCGATTGATTACCTGAGCCGTTTGAACGAGCGCTATGAAGCCTGGATTACCGGTTATGACAGAGGAAAACTCCTTGTTATTGACGTTGACAATATTGATTTTGTAAACAATCCTGAAGACTTGGGAACTATCATCAACCGTATTGATGCAGAATTGAACGGTTTGTTTTAATTACTCCTGATTTCAATATTATTCGGAAGAAACTTTGAAGTAACAATCATTACTTTACTCATTGTAGCTATCAGTCTTTTTAATGCCGGAAGACTTTATTCTCTATTGGATCTAATGCTGGCTCTCAATACAGTATTTATCCTATTTATTGCAACTATCTCCGGCCCGATTTTTATTATACTTCCCACCCCTGGAAACTATAACTTATCCCTTTTCGGGCCGGCTTGATAGTCAGAAAAGAAAACTATGGTACAAATTTCTATAGGAATTTTGGATTTTGCAATACGTAGAAATACGGTTTTTTCTGGTTTTGATGTCTTTCAGGAGTTTGATATTTGATTTAGACTTATCTTAAAAATTCATGACTAAACCGGCAACAATCCAATTACCATAATTACCCCTAAAAACAATAACCTATTGCCAACCGGTTTTGTAGTCATGAAAAGTTCAAAAAATTACATTGCAAATATGAGCAGCAGGAAACTTAAAAACCTCCCTATAAATAGGGATTTTTATATCTATTACTTTTGAGATATTGTTTTGTTGGAGGGAAAATGACAAAAAAAGTGCCCCGTTTTGGGGCACTCAGAACTAACCAAAATGAATCGCTTTAATCTAACACAAGTCATTAATATTATTCAATCAAATATGACTTATATAAGTGAGCGGAACAATACGGCAAATGGCGTATTTGTAAACTAAAAACGCCCTGTATTCACAGGGCGTTTTATTATTAATAAAAGAATTTATTATTTCTTTTTCAATTCTTCTATTTTTGAATTTACTTCGGTTTCTGTTCCAACAATTGTGTCAGTTGAAACCACAGCAGCTTCACTGTTTGTAGCTACAGAACTTGTAACGATAGCAGTAATTTTCCCACCAACGTTTGATTTCTCAACTGTAAATACTTTGTCTGTACTTTCAGGAGCATCAACTACAGTTTCTACAACCTCAACAGTCGCTTCAGCAACATCAGCAGCTTGGTGACCACCCAAGATTGGAGCGATTACCAATCCGATCAAACAAGTAAGTTTAATCAAGATGTTCATCGACGGGCCTGAAGTATCTTTAAATGGATCTCCAACTGTATCTCCAGTTACGGCAGCTTTGTGAGCATCAGAACCTTTGTAGGTCATTTCTCCGTTGATCATTACACCGGCCTCGAATGATTTTTTAGCATTATCCCATGAACCACCAGCATTGTTTTGGAAAACAGCCCAAAGCACGCCTGAAACTGTTACACCGGCCATATAACCACCAAGCATTTCAGCGATCAATTGGTTGTTGTCTCCGTAAACCAATTTACCCAAAACGACGATTGCTATTGGGAAACCGATTGTAAGGATTCCTGGAAGCATCATCTCACGAAGCGCAGCTTTTGTAGAAATCTCAACACATTTCCCGTATTCAGGTTTGTTTTTACCTTCCATGATACCTGGAATTTCTTTGAACTGGCGACGTACTTCATACACCATGTCCATTGCAGCTTTACCAACAGAATTCATTGCCAAAGCAGAGAATACAACCGGAATCATACCTCCAACAAAAAGCATTGCCAATACTGGCGCTTTAAAGATGTTGATACCATCAATTCCTGTAAACGTTACATAAGCAGCAAATAATGCCAACGATGTTAGCGCAGCAGAAGCGATTGCGAAACCTTTTCCTGTAGCAGCAGTTGTGTTACCAACTGAATCCAAGATATCGGTACGTGTACGTACTTCTTTTGGCAATTCGCTCATTTCAGCGATACCACCGGCGTTATCAGAAATTGGCCCGAAAGCATCGATCGCCAATTGCATAGCCGTTGTAGCCATCATTGCAGAAGCTGCCAAAGCCACACCGTAGAAACCTGCAAAAGCATAAGAAGCCCAAATTGCACCAGCGAACAACAATACAGTTGGGAAAGTAGAAATCATACCTGTTGCCAAACCAGCAATAACGTTAGTTCCGGCACCAGTTGACGATTTTTGCACGATAGCCAAAACCGGTTTTGTGCCCAACCCTGTGTAATATTCAGTTACAGAAGAGATAACTCCGCCAACAATTAAACCTACGATTGTAGCATAGAAAACTCGCATTGAAGAAATATCTTTCAAACCTTCACCGAAGAATTCCATTTTCATGGTTTCAGGAAGCATGTATTTTACCAATACAAAACAAGAAATAGCAGTAAGGATAATTGAAACCCAGTTCCCGATATTCAAAGCACCTTGTACTTGCGCTTCTTTTGCATCGTTATTTTTAATTTTTACCAACATCGTTCCGATGATAGAGAAAAGGATCCCGAAACCAGCGATTGCCATTGGTAACAAGATTGGTCCGATTCCGCCAAAAGCATCTTCGATTTTCCCTCCCATATCTTTGATTACGTAGTTACCTAAAACCATCGCAGCCAAAACTGTTGCTACGTAAGAACCAAATAAATCGGCACCCATACCAGCAACGTCACCTACGTTATCACCAACGTTATCAGCAATTGTAGCCGGGTTACGCGGATCATCTTCTGGAATTCCGGCTTCAACTTTACCAACAAGGTCAGCACCAACGTCAGCGGCTTTTGTATAGATACCGCCACCCACGCGCGCGAACAAGGCAATGGATTCAGCTCCCA
>CAZSDN010000150.1:0-2557 GCA_964605595.1 uncultured Flavobacterium sp.
CTTTGAAAGAAGCCGAAGGCGTGAAAGCGGGCAAAGATTTCTTTGCCCTTTCGTATGCCTCCATTTTGCTTTCTGCCAAAGATTTCCGCAGGTATTTTATCACGTTAATATACTTACCTGTTTTAATGTCGTTTAATACCTCAATGATTTTTTGGTTTTGCACCACTTCATTGAAGTTTTGAAATATACTTACTACCATTTTTATTAGACGTTAGATGTTAGACATTAGATTTCAGACTTATTTCTTTGAAAAAGCCTTGTTATAATGTTCGTTTAATAACTTCTCTACATCTGAAAGTTTGTAGTAAATTTTGTTTCCGACCTGTGAGAATGAAATACGCCCTTCATCTCTCCAGGTTTGTGCGGTGCGTTTGGAAATTTTCATCAGGATAAGAAACTCCTGATTGTCTAAGAATGTATCTTTCTTAGGTTCGTTTTTGGCGTTAAGACGTGTGGTGATTTCGTCTAATCTTGTAACCAATTCTGTGTATTGGTCTTTGGATAAAATAATTGCTTCCATTTTCAAATAATTTTATGATTATGAAAGCAAAGGACTGAAATGAAAAAAAGTCCGAAGGTTCCTAAATGGTTCCTTGGGACTAAAAAAGCCTCACCCTAAATCCCTTTGCCTCAAATTGCATTATTTTATTTTATGGAATCGGCGAATCTTGTTCCTCGATTTCCAAAAGAGAGGGACTTTGAAGAACCTTAAAGGAGCTTATCTATATCTATTCTTTTGTGGGGTTTGGGACGTTTGTCCGTTTTGGATGGCTTGAGCATTGTAGCAATACTGTCGGGACTTAAATCCCGTCCGTCCTTATCCGTAAAGCTGTTTACAATAACCGCAATAATGTCATTCACATTGCCATCAATAATGGGTTTGCCATCGGCAAACAATTCTCTGTGCAACTGGTAAAATATATCCACCAATTGATTTATGTTGCAGTTGATTTTCAGTTTGTTGAATGGAATACCTTCCGCATTTTCCCTCATTTGTTCTTTAGAAAATTCATCGGTTAAACGGATTAAATGCTGAATTTGGTCAATTTCTTTCTGACATTGATCAGAATAATCGGGTAATTTTGGATTAATAAAATCTATGCTGGCTTGTTCGTAATCGAACTTTTCATTAGTCAAAAACATAATTTTCTCTGTGTAGTCTTTCATTGCATTCACTTTACTTTTTACTTCCCTGAATGAAAAATATCTTTCCTCACATTCCGCATTGATGTATTGCATTGGCGGCTTGATATGTGTATGACGGTTTCTTAAAATCTCTAATTCTTTTCGCTTGCTTTCTATGATGGTGTAGCATTTCATCATGCGCCCACGACTACTTGTACTTACAAATAATTCTTCATTTTCAGAGATTAGTTTTTCAAATTTATTGAGCCATTTAACCGGGTTTTCTACATAATCACAGTGATGTGAAAAAAAGTCAGGCAATTTTGCATATGGAAGCTTAATAATTTTATTAATCAATTCTTTACAATAAGCTTCGTTATCCATTACACTTTCTTGTAAAACATCAAATAAAGTATTGTTTAATTGCTCCTTAGATACAGAAGTTACCTCAGTAAATTGAACGAAGTTTTTTAATTTTGTAAACATTATTCATTTATTTTTTAATCCAAATTAACCCCAAATACATGTCCAACAATTGCCGTTACCAACATCGCTACAGTTCCCCAAAAGCAAATTCTCGCCATTGCAATTCCGATATTGGAACCCCCTGTTTTAGCAGATATTGCTCCTAATATCATCAGGAAAACAATGGAAAAACCATATTGATAATATACCATTTCACTTTCTGGTGCAAAAATCGCCAAAATCATTGGCAATGCCGCTCCGGCAAGAAAGGAAAAAAAAGATGCAACTGATGCCTGAAAAGGTTTTGCTACTGTAATTTCGTTGATGCCCAATTCGTCTTTGGCGTGAACTTCCAAGGCATTGTGGTCGGAAAGTTCTTTGGCTACCTGTAACGCCGTTTCTTCGCTTACGCCTCGTTTTTCATATATTTTTGCCAGTTCATGCAATTCTACCTCCGGCATTTCTTCGAGTTCCCGTTTTTCTCTTTCAATATCCGCTTTTTCGGTGTCGGCTTGCGAACTGACCGAAACGTATTCTCCTGCAGCCATTGACATCGCACCTGCAATAGTTCCTGCCAAAGCTGCTAAAATGATAGAATGCCGACTTGGATCAGCGGCAGCAACTCCAATCACAATGCTTGTGGTGGAAAGAAGCCCATCGTTGGCACCCAAAACTGCGGCACGAAGCCAACCCACTCTATTTACATAATGTTTTTCTAAAGGATGTTTCATTTGTTAATATTTATTTGTTTTCAGTTCCAAGATAAAACGCCCATAAATATGTTCCTAAATGTGTAAGAATTCTTATAATTAGACGTTTCATCTTTGTTGTTTAAAACTTAAAAGACATTCCCAAACCCATTGTTTTACTTTGGTAAAAAGGATAAACGAAAGCCGTATTTTTGGAATTAGGTTTGTGGAATATTTTACTTATTTTCGGAAATAACCAATATGCGGCTTCAGTTGAC
>CAZSDN010000150.1:2567-3847 GCA_964605595.1 uncultured Flavobacterium sp.
CAACCACATCGCCCACCCAGTGTTTGTCGTTCAGTGTGCGGTAAATTCCGGTGAAAACGGCAAATGGATATCCTGTCTGGCTCAGCCAGAAATTATCGTCCTGATATTCCTGAAACATAAACTGCGCAGTTGCAAAGGCAAAAGCGGTATGCCCGGAAGGAAAGGAAAGATTGTTAGAACCATCCGGCCGTTCTTCTTTTACCAGATGTTTGGTGGGGAGTACAACCGCACTGGAGATCAGAAGCGAGGTTCCCAGAATGATGCTCCGGTCTTTCAGGTTATGCTTCCACTATGATTCCAAAAAGTCCATAAAACACTTCTGTAGAATCATCTTTTTTGTCTCCGTGACTATTTACTGAATTGGTACTAAGTCCTAATTGTGAACACACAAATTGAAGCCAATTGGCCCTTTGAATCTTATTTTCGATTTTCTTGGAAAGTTTCTTTAAGGGAAAAGCAAAAACAGTTTTTTTATCAATGAGATTCAGGCAATTTTGTCTTGGCTCTCTCCTATTCAAAATCAGATAAAAACTCTCAAAAGAAAGACTCTCTTTTATGAAAATATTGTTCTCCTCGCAGATCATATTTATCAAAAATTAAGTCCTGTCCTTCAAAGCACGCAACGCTGAAGTGATGGAAATCACATCTACCACTTCCTGAAGCCCTGCACCTAACAAAGCAGGCAATAAGCCGAAAGCAGCAATAAGCATCAATACGGTGCAAACTGCAATACCAATAAAAACAGACTGGCGGGCAATCTTCATTGTTTCTCTGGAAATGATGACAGTGTCACTTACTTTTTCCAGATTGTCTTTCAAAATCACCACATCTGCAGAATCACTGGCTGCGCTGGATCCTTTGGCTCCCATTGCAATTCCCACATCGGCAACAGTTAAAGATGGTGCGTCATTCACACCATCTCCCACCATTACAATTGGACGAAAATCATCACTTACGCTTTTCAGGATTTTCAGTTTGTCTTCCGGCAAACATCCCGCATACACTTCCGAAATGCCTATTTCTTTAGCTATCGTTTCAGAAATACTTTGTTTATCACCGGAAATCATCATGATTTTCCGAATACCCATTTTCATTAACTGGGCAATGGTTTGTCTGGCTTCCGGACGGACTTCATCGGAAAACGTAATTTCTCCTACATATTGGTCATTAACCGAAACAAACAGAGAAGTTTTTTCTGATTTTATCTGAATGGACTGATTGGTAACAAAATTCAGTTTTCCTACTTTTATCAATTTTCCATTTACTTTTCCCTCAACTCC
>CAZSDN010000150.1:3857-4789 GCA_964605595.1 uncultured Flavobacterium sp.
GCAGTATTTCATCCATCGCGAGATCTCCTTTGGTTAAAGTACCTGTTTTATCAAACGCAATGGCTTTCATTTTGTCCAGCTTTTCAATAACGGTTCCGGATTTAATCACCACACCATTCCTACTGGAGCGACTCATTCCCGAAATCAGTGCGATAGGTGCAGCGAGAATGAGCGGACAAGGCGAAGCAACCACTAAAACTTCGGCAATACGATTGGGGTCTCTGGTAATCAAATAGGAAATTCCGGCTATAAGAAAGGCTACAATGGTAAATGGAAGGGCATAGCGGTCTGCCATTCTCACAAAATGTGCGGGCTCTTTTTCAGAATTATGAACCAACTGAACGAGCTGCTGATACTGGCTGTCTTTGGCGAGTTTGGATACCTGAATGGTAATAGCTCCCGAGCCGTTCAACGAACCCGACCACAAACTGTTGCCTTTCAGTTTACTGACAGGTTTTGATTCTCCCGTAAGTGAAGATTCGTCCAGCAGCACCTCATCACTCAAAAGAATTCCATCAACAGGAACAGTTTCTTTTGGTTTTACGATGATGATGTCTCCGATTTGTATGTCATCAACAGGAACGTCGTTAAGGTCATTACCTATTTTTTTATGGGCAATCCTCGGCGTGTTATCAAGCAGTGATTTTAAATCTTTCCGGGCTTTTTTCTGGGCATAATCTTCCAGAGAATCACCTCCCGTAATCATAATGAGAATGATGAGTGCTGCCCAGTAATTTCCCACAGCCAATGTTGCGGCAATAGCAGAAATCGCCAAAATATCCACTCCGAAATTCCCGGAGCGAAGAACATCGATCATCCCTTTCAAAAGAATGACTGACATTATAATTCCGGTAACAGTTATTAAAATTTTAGCATAATAAGGCTCTTTCAGGATAAATTCCAGAAGTAGTGCCACTACTGCAATACTGAGT
>CAZSDN010000151.1:0-4608 GCA_964605595.1 uncultured Flavobacterium sp.
AGGCACGAACGTTGCAACAGCGCTGCTTGAAAAAGAGTAGGCGAGGGTCTCCGGGTCAATACGCACAACCAAAAGCTGTATTCCCGCCATTTTCGTGCCTTTCGGAAAAGTAAGGTCAAGGCTGGGGGTAAAGGGTGCCATTGTCAAACTACAGCCGGTCATGTCAACAGCAAAGGGACGCCGAATATTCGCACCCAGCTTACGGTTTTTCTGAAAAGGATAACCAAGCAAAAGCGCCCTTCCCGCCGTGGTATCAAGGCCCTGCCACAAATTTTTAGGGGTCTCCTGTTCAGGGTCGCAACCCCTGATCCCCATCAGCAGGCCGTTAATACGGGCAGGTGCATAGCGGTCACGGATAAGTGCAAGCGAATCAGAAAGCGCATAACGTAGCGCTGTCCCCACCCTCGAGCAATAGCCAAGCGCTTCCCGTGCGTCCCGCGTCTTCTGGTAGCGCTCCTCCGTACGGGTGCGCTCACCGTCAAAGCCTCCTCTGCGTTTTGTTCCCGAAGGGTTGTTAAATGCCCGCTGTCCTAACGACCCTCCGAACCGCGAATCTCCTGTGCGCTTTTTCATAGGTATAAAATCGTAATGGGTTGGTTAGTTTAAAAAAAAAGACTAATTTTACAATAGGTACAAAGCTAGCCATCAGGCTAATATAAATATTTTGCCGAATTCCTCAAAAAACACCTGCATTTTTTTTACCGTATACCAAGTACATACCATGTGTATACCATGTCACACCCATAGTTACTCCATAGATACCCGCTCATTACCTGATACCAACCATCTAAAAGAGCGAATTGGTGCAATACCCCGGACAGTAAACACAAGGCTAAAGAAATAGCAAATCGGTAGACAGCGTTCACCGCGCCTCACTTTCATTCAGTGTCGCACAGATGCGCATGAACTGTACAAAAAAACAAAAGTCTTACAAATCCTATAATGTTTGGAGCGCTGAAACCAGTGTAACGACACTTGTTGAAAATAAAAAAGCAGAAACTTTCGTTTCTGCTTTCGTGGGCGATGAGGGATTCGAACCCCCGACCCTCTGGGTGTAAACCAGATGCTCTGAACCAACTGAGCTAATCGCCCTATTTTTCGCTTTCAGGTTTCCCTTATTGCGAGTGCAAATATAAAGTGATTTTTCATATCTGCAAACAAAAAAGTAAAAAATGTAAAACTAAATTACTTTAAGGATAATTAGGTGCTGTAATTCAATAGCCTAACATTTCACTTAACAGGAAAAAACGCAGTCGGTTCTGATAAGTATCCGGAAGTGATTAAATAAAATCTAAAGTTCTTTCAAGAGCCATTCCACGGGAACCTTTAATTAGTATAGCGTTGTTCTTTATTTTTTGCGTCTTAAGATAACTTGAAAGAGATTCAAAGTCTTCAAAAAATGCCAGATGGTCACTTTCGGTTTTATGGGCAAAAAAATCTTTTCCGATAAAATAACTTTTAATATTTCCTTGATCGGATAAAAGCGAAATTATATTTCGATGTTCCTCGGGGCTTTCGGGGCCTAGTTCGAACATATCGCCAAGAAACACGGTCTTATTATTTTTTTCAAGCTGTATGAAGTTTTCAATCGCGGCCTTCATACTGCTTGGATTTGCATTATATGCATCCAGTATAATTTCGTTTCCGGATTTCTGGATCAATTGTGAACGATTGTTTTCTGGGATATAGCTTTCAATTGCGCCTTTGATTTCATTTTCTTCAATCCCAAAATATTTGCCGATAGTAATTGCCGCATTAATGTTATTTGCGTTATAAAGTCCGATTAAATTCGAATTGACTTTAATCCCGTTAAACTGAATGATTACAAACGGATTTGCGGTGATTTCATCAATTTGCACAAATGCATCTTTCGCATGAAGCCCAAAAGAAATTGTCCGGATTCCTGATGCTTTTTGGTTTTGGATACTATCGTCAAGATTTACAAAAGCAGTTTTATTGTTTTTTTTCAGGTAAGCATACATTTCACTTTTGCCTTTTATTACGCCTTCAATCCCTCCAAAACCTTCAAGATGTGCTTTTCCGAAATTGGTTATGTATCCAAAATCAGGTGTTGCAATATCACATAGGAATTCGATTTCTTTTTGATGGTTGGCGCCCATTTCAACAATTCCTATTTCGGTTTCATCGGTGAAAGAAAGCAGTGTCAGCGGAACGCCAATATGGTTGTTTAGATTTCCTATTGTGGCTCTGGTGTTGAACTTTTGCTTTAATACACAATTTATTAATTCTTTTGTGGTAGTTTTTCCATTGCTTCCGGTTAATGCAACTATCGGGATGTTTAAGTAATCGCGATGATGTTTTGCAAGCTGTTGTATGGCTGTAAGGCTGTCATCAACTAAAATAGTTTTTTCGTTTACATAAAAATCCTTATTGTCAATGATTACATATAGCGCGCCTTTTTCAAGTGCTTCTTGGGCAAAAGCATTCGCGTCGTATCGTTCGCCTTTTATGGCGACAAAAAAGCAGTTTGGGGTTATTTTCCGCGTGTCGATGGATATTCCATTACATTGAAGGAACAGACTGTGGATCTCGTGTATTTGCATGGGATAAAGTTAAAAAAATAAAAGCCCTAACAAAATGTAAGGGCTTTTAAATATTTTGAAGAAAATTAATTTCTTGCTTTCTTTTTCTTGTCGGCTTTAGGGCCTACTCTCGACATTGCGCATCTGAATCCAATATAGTCAGTTGCCATATCCTGTGGGAAATACCTTCTTTGAGCCGGATCTAACCAGTAAGCTCTATCTCTCCATGAACCTCCTTTGTATACACGTACATCATCGTTTACGAGAGTTGTTCTCTTGTTAGATTTGTCGTATTTTCTGACCATATTTCCTAAACTGTCAGCAGCAACATTGTGTTCTGGAGAATCATACATTCTTTTTACATCTTTCTTGTCAGTGCTTTCTTCGGCAGCTCCAAAATCAAAATATCTTGTAGATTGTTTGTCTCCGTCTCTGTAGTTTCTGTTATCGCTTGATGAAAAGTTTTGTCTTAAATAAGTTTCTTTTTCATCAACCGGAACCTGAGCGATTTGTCCTGGGAAGTTTCTTGCCATGATTCTGCCGTTACTTACAGTATCGTACTTTATGTTGTCGGCAGTAACTAATTCTACTGTTCCGTCATCACCAATTTTATTTTTGGTGTAAACGTTACCTCTGTAATAGTTGAAATCATTTGCTTCGTCATCAACGATTGGACGATAAACGTCAGCAACCCATTCAGCTACGTTACCAGCCATATCATACAAACCAAAGTCGTTTGGAGGGTAAGATTTTACAGCATTTGTAATATCAGCTCCGTCATCAGACCAACCTGCAATTCCACCGTAATCACCTTTTCCTTGTTTAAAGTTAGCCAATTGGTCACCTTTAACCTGTCTTTTTCCGGAACGTGTGTAAGCACCTTTCCAAGGATATTTCTTTTGTCCTTTATAGTTGTTGTACTCTCTGTTTCCAACATCAGAAGCAGCCGCATATTCCCATTCAGCTTCGGTTGGAAGTCTGTATTCTGGGCTGATAAGCCCTGAACTTCTTTGAGCATAAATATTGGTTGGCTCTTTTGTTGTGCCTGGTTGTCCTTTTGATCCTTTAATTTTGATTGGTTTCGCTTTACCGCCTTTTCCTTTTAGGACAACGTCTTCGTTACCGCCGAAAGTTTTTGTTGGCGCATTAAGATATGTTTCAGTACTGAAAGTACTTTCAGCGCTTACATCGGTAATTTTCGCATCTCTTTTCAGGTACCCTTCTTTTTCAAGGATGGCTTCGTTTACACGGTCAGTTCTCCATTTTGCAAACTCGGTTGCCTGAATCCAGTTTACACCTACTACTGGATAGTTCGCATAAGCAGGATGTCTCAGGTAGTTATTGGTCATCGTTTCGTTATAACCCAATCTGTTTCTCCATACTAAAGTGTCCAGAAGCGCACCTTCGTAGATGTTTTTATAATTATCTTCTGTTGGAGGATAAACCGATTTAATCCAGAAAAGATATTCTGCATACATTGCATTTGTTACCTCTGTTTCATCCATATAAAATGACTGAACATGTTGCTGGTTTGGCGAGTTGTTCCAGTCGTGCATTACATCATCCTGAACTTTACCCATTGTAAATGTTCCGCCTTCAACCAAAACCAACCCTGGAGCCGGAGCTTGTTTTTTGTATTTGGTATTCATCTGGAAACCACCTTTCTTGTCGTTGATTTTCCAACCCGTAGCAGCGGATGCATTTTTTGAACTTGAGTTTTTACTACAACTAGTAAAACCAAACACTAATGCCAGCGATAGCATCAGTTTAATAGCCATAATTTTGTTTACTTTCATACTTTCAGTAGGTAATAAATTTCGTGGCGCAATATAATAATTAACTGAATGATTGCAACACTTTTTTGAAAAAATAGTTGAATTCAAACGACTTTTTGTGTTTGATAAGAAAACGTAAAATTAAATCAAATATTATTTATGATGACTATTTAAATAATATAATTTTACGTTTTTGTAATAAACACAACTGCTCTACGTTATTTATCTCGATGAAAAAAGTTATATTATTTATTTTAGTTTCCTGTCCCTTTATTGTTAAAGCGCAGATA
>CAZSDN010000152.1:0-4584 GCA_964605595.1 uncultured Flavobacterium sp.
CCTGTAGGGATGATGGCTTCCCGCAGGTGTCTCACCCCACCCTGACAGACAGGGGACCGCTCCACCGCGCTACCACCGGCGGTCACTTCGAGCACCGGGCGACCCGCCCGGTCATAGGACGTCTCGGTAACCACCGATCCCGCATCGTCGGGGGCTTCGGTCGATGAGATGACCCGACCCAACTTGTCGTAGGTCGTCACCGCCGCGTTCAACGGCGTCGTGCTGTCACCCTGCCAAGTGCGGGTCGCGTTTCCGTTGACGTCGTAGCCGTACGACGTCACGACGCCGGTTGGGTCCGTAGTCGACAGCAGACGACCCAACATCCCGTAAGCGTAGGTGGTCGTGTTCCACGTGACGCCCCCATCGGGCGAGGTTCGGGACTCGATCAGGTCGCCTGACGGGTCGTAGACCGACTGGGAGGTCTGCGGTGTGACACCGTCGCCCGGAGCGGTCGTGGTCTCGATCCGACACGGCGGCGCCGCCGTCCCACAACCCGCCGTGGCACCGTGGTCGACCTCGGTCGACGTGAGGTTTCCGAGCTCGTCGAGGCGTGTCGATCCTCCCGTCAGCGCGTCGTAGCCGTAGTTCACCTCGCTGCCATCTGGGCGGGTCTCGGTCTTGATCCGACCATTGCCGTAGTACTCGAAGATCCAGGCTGGCCCTGACGGTTGCTGGGCCGGATCACGACGCCACGCAAGTTCACCCGACGGGTGGTACCCGAACGTCGTGACAAGCTCATCTGCGGCGCCACAGAACTGCCGTTGCGCCTCCATCTGACCGGTGACCGAGTCGTGATCGAGACAGGTCCGCACCCCATCACCATCCTCAGCCCACACGACCCGGCCGTCGACGACCTCCTGGGTCGTCTCGATCTCGAAAGTCGTCCCGTAGCCCACGACGACGCTGCTCGGGATCGACTCGTCGCCGTCATAGCCATAGCGGGTGACCTCGCCCTCCGCGTTCGTGTACTCCAAGACGCGCGGATCGCCCGACCCAACGTAGCTGTACTGCTCGACCGACCAACCATCGCCAGAACCGGGCAACGGGAACGACGAACCTGCCCCACCAGTGCGCGCCGGCAAGACCCCCGTCGCCGGATCAGGGATCGCCCGCTGAACCAACCGACCGTCACCGTCGTAGGTGTAACCGAACGTGGCACCGGCGCGATCAGTGAAATCCAGCAACCGATCCGCATCGTCGAAGGTCCTCCCCGTGGCCCCGTCGATCATCGACACCCCGGTGGTCTCACCATCGAGGTTGTGGTGGTACTCGTAGGCATCACCCGACGACTCGAAGGTCACCGACGTCGACGGCGTACCGCTGTCGTCATAGCCGAAGGTCACGACATCGCCGTCCTCGGCCACCTGCGACGCCACCCGCCCATCGGGCTGGTACTCGACGCTCAAGACCTCACGGCCCTCCTCGGGGTCACCGCCGGCCATGCCGACCGAGATCCCCGAGATCCTGCCGTCCCGATCGATCTCATAGCGCTCCTCGGCATGGGGTTCGGATCCCGTGAACGGCTCCGACGCCGTCGCGGGCGTCGACGACCCGTCGCCGAGCTCCTGATAGCCGTATTGGACCCGGCGTCCGTCAGGCACACCGGCCTTGGTCGGCTCGACGACATCGATCAGGCCATCACTGTCCGAATCGGTGAACGCCAGCCCGTAGCCGTACCGGTCGTTGTCCACCGACACCAACACACCATCGTCCCGTTCGATGGTCACCTCCTGACCCCGACCATCGGACATCTCGACCAACCAACCGTCATCGAAGACCCACTCCTCCCCCGAATCGAACACGACCGAGCCCGACACCTCGTCGCCATCGCCCGAAAGGTCGTCGAGGTCACCCGCGAAGCCCTCCGGACGCCCCCAACCACCGCCGTCCTCGACGAAGGTCACCACCCGGCCGTCATCCAAGCGGAGCTTGACCCCCGCATCGGACTCGTAGAGGCGCTGGCCGTAGCTGCTCGCCATCCCCACTCCGAGGTCACCCTCGGTGCCATCAAGCGAGTTCGACGTCGTCGACCACCCCACCCCATACACATGACCCGGCGCCTCGAAAGCCGCGGTCGAGTGATGCAGGTTCCCCACCGTCACGTTCACCGGATCCGCGATGTCATACGACGTCGACCGCCCCGGACCCAACTGCTTCTCGATGTGGCGCTGCCACCAGCTGTCGGCCATCAGATAGATGTCGACACCCCCGTTGCGATCCCCCGCACCCGCGATCGGCTGATCCTCGTAGAACGCCGCAAGGCTCCCGTCATGGCTCAACGCCACCGGCTTCCACGTCTGCGACCCCTCAGCCAGATCCGCCCGACGCGACAACTCCCCCGAAGCCCGGTCCATGATCCGCACTTCCGGGATACCCCCGTCCGGGTTCGCCACGACCGAGACCGTCGAACCATCCGCCGAGATCGTCGGCGGACCCGAATGCAACACCCCCGTTCCCGGATACCCGAACCGCAACGGCACCGTCGACACGCCAGGAACCCCACCCACCGACAGCTCATCGAACACCCCGTTGCCATCGGCGTCGCGGTCATGCATCCACACACCCAAGAAGGTATCGAGCGGCCCAACCGCAACCGGGTCGTAGTCGATGCCGACCTGGGCCCACACCACGAACCGGCCATCACCGGAGATCGACGGCGCCCACGACGCCAGCTCGTCGTAGGAACCCCCACCAATCGGGTCCAATGCCTGCCACTCACCATCGTCGAGCCCAACCGACACCCGCACCGTGCGACCCTCCACCAGATCCCGCACGAAGACCTCCGACGCCCCCGAAGACGACATCGACCCCGGTAGACGGTCATCGAGATTCGGTGCGTTCGACACGAACGCGACCGACCCACCATCCGCCGACGTCTGCGGATCAAAGCTCGACGCCTCGTTGACGATCGCATCCCAGAACTCCGAATACACCATGCGCTCCCCAGGCGCACCGTTGTTGTCCACCGACACCAACTCCGAACCTTCCGGCCCCAGCGCACCCACCTGAACGCCGCTACCGAAGTCACAGACCAACGGTTCACCCGCCGGAACCGTCCACACCTCCGACACGATGCACCCCGTGAACGAGACCATCGACGCGTCATACGACGGCGACATCGACTCGATTCTGGTCAGGTCCCCGACCCGATTGGTCTCACCACCCAGCCGATACGCCGACGACATCGGCGGCGTCGCCCCCGTCGGAACCACCCAGCCAGTCGTCAGATACCAAGGCTGCACATCGCCCATTTCGCCTGACAGGTTGGCCTGGCGCTCCTCCGTGAACACGATCGACTCAGCATCGCCAGAAAGGGCGAACCCAGCACCCAGCGTGGGCCGGCCACCCTCGATGAAACCACAATCGGACGGAACACGTGAGCTCCACCGAATCGAATCAAGCCCGATCACCCCGAAGCCGTCCCCGATGCACCACCCAGGTTCACCACCGTCACCGCCGTCCGACCAAGCATCGTTGCGGAACGGGGCAGCGAGCACCGGCTCCCCCGTCTCGTCGATCTCGCCGAACCAAAGCCGGGAGCCGACCAAGGACGAGTCGAGCTCCTCGTCAGACAACCGGATCAACACCTGATGCTCATCGACCGCCGCACCCGCACGGGACCCGTCCACCGCCAACTCCATCGGCAACAACCCCACCAGCACCACGACGACCACTGCCACCAGCCGAACAACCCGCGACCGGCCACGCACAAGCCCCACGACTCGAACCCCGCCCATGAAACCCCGCCCTTTCGACCAGACGCCGACCATCGGAACGTACTCGCCGCATCCACCTGCCGACAAGCACCAAGCAGCAGAACGAAAACCGCGGCAGCCGTCCACGGATCGTCGCTGAACTCCAGCGCGCACCACCGCCTACACCAGTGTCCATCCGAGCGACTGAAGCGACCCCACTCGGTGGGCTGGCAGGAAGGTGGGCGTGCGGACTTCAATGTCGACCAACCCAAAACGGCGGCAGCGGAAGAACTCCACCGTCGCCTTCCTTGCCACCTGCCTCCTCGCGTCGTCGCTGCTGCTGCCGGCCTGCACCGGCGGCAACGACCGGCTGCAAAGCGACGGTGAACGCACGTCGGTCACCGCCCAGGACCGCACCACCGGTGCCTTCGCACCGGAGGAGGCTCGCGACGCACTCGTCGAGCACGGCATCGAGCCCGACCACCTCCACTGCGCCCAGATGCGCCTGGACCCTGCCCACGACATCGACCCCGAGACCGTCGAACGGCTCCGAGTCCAATGCGACGCCACTGAGCAGTTCGCCGCCGCACTCGCCGACAACATCGACCGCATCACCGATCAGCAGCGCTCATGCCTCACCGAGAAGCTGCTCGCCCTCGAACCCGACGCCATCACCCGCCTCTACGCCGCCGCGCTCAACCCCACGCCCAACAACCTGCCCGACCCCGCAGTGTCGGCGTCGATGAGCAGTTGCGGCATCTCACCGGGGACGTGACAAGCCGGGCGGGAGCATCACGCCCGTTCGGCCTGCCCTGCAGCGTTTCACCGCAACGTCGACGAGCTACTCGATGTCAGCAGCCGCCCGGGCGACCCTGCCTGGCAGATCTCG
>CAZSDN010000153.1:0-2981 GCA_964605595.1 uncultured Flavobacterium sp.
GATTATGTCTGTAAAAATTAGATTACAAAGACACGGTAAAAAAGGAAAACCTTTTTACTGGGTTGTAGCTGCTGATGCACGCTCAAAAAGAGATGGTAAATACCTTGAAAAAATCGGTACTTACAATCCAAACACAAATCCTGCAACTATCGATTTGAACCTTGAAAGCGCCGTACAATGGTTGCACAATGGAGCTCAACCAACTGATACTGCAAGAGCAATCCTTTCTTACAAAGGTGCTTTATTGAAACACCACCTTGACGGCGGAGTTCGTAAAGGAGCTTTGACTCAAGAGCAAGCTGATGAAAAATTAGCTAAATGGTTAGATGAAAAAGCAGGAAAAGTTGACTCTAAGAAAGACAACCTTTCTAAAGCTAAAGCTGACGAAAAAGCTAAATCTTTGAAAGCTGAGCAAGATGTAAACGCAAAACGTATCGCTGCCGCTAAACAAGCCGAAGCTGATGCTATTGCTGCCGCTACTCCTGCCGTTGAAGAGGAAGAAGTTGCTGAAGTTGAAGTTGCAAACGAAGAAGTTACTGAAACTCCTGAAGTTGTAGCTGAAACATCTGAAGAAGCTCCCGCTGCTGAGGAAAACAACGAAGAAGCTCAAGCTTAATTTCTCCGCGATAATGCGTAAAGAAGATTGTTTCTATTTAGGTAAAATCGCTAAAAAATTTAGTTTCAAAGGGGAAGTCCTTGCCTATCTTGACACAGACGAACCCGAGTTATACGAAAATCTGGAATCAGTGTTTGTTGAATTCGACAAACATCTGATTCCTTTTTTTATTGAAACCAGTTCACTCCACAAAAATGATTTCCTCCGCATCCGGTTTGAAGACGTAAAATCTGAAGACGATGCCGATGAGATTCTGGGTCGTGATTTATATCTTCCGCTAAAAATGCTCCCGAAACTTACCGGGAACAAATTCTATTTCCACGAAGTGATCGGTTTTGACATAGAAGATAAACAACGTGGCATTTTCGGAAAAATCCAATCCATAAACGACACAACCGCGCAGCCGCTTTTTGAAGTACTTAATGGCGACACGCAAATCCTCGTTCCAATGATCGACCAGTTCTTAGTAAAAGTCGACCGCGAAAACAAAAAAATCATTATGGATTTGCCCGATGGCCTGATCGATATGTATCTTTAATTGACAATTATTATTTAGAAGCATTGTCCTGCTTTCGCCTTTATCTTTGTTCGTGCCTCACAAAGGATATCGGCTCTATCAGGGCTAGGCACCGTACTCCTTTTAACTTTCAGCTTTCGACTCTGTATGTTCCAATTTAAACAATTCACAATCAAACAAGACCGTTGCGCCATGAAAGTCGGCACCGATGGCGTTTTGCTTGGCGCATGGGCAACTCTGGAAAATAATCCTTATTCAATTCTTGACATTGGCGCCGGAACAGGTTTGATATCGTTAATGCTTGCGCAAAGAAGTTCAGCCCAGCAGATTGATGCTTTGGAAATCGATGAAAATGCATACGAACAATGTGTCGAAAATTTTGAAAGTTCACCTTGGGCCGACCGCCTTTTTTGCTTTCACGCCGGATTGGACGAATTCATGGAAGAACCCGAAGAAGAATATGATTTAATTATTTCCAATCCTCCGTTTTTTTCCGAAGATTATCATTCTGACAACGAACAACGCAATCAGGCCCGTTTTCAGGACGCGCTTCCTTTTGAAGATTTAACCGAAGCCGCGGCTTTACTATTGTCCGAAAACGGAATATTCTGCGTGATTATTCCTTTCAAAGAAGAAGAAAAATTCATTTACCTTGCAAAAGAAGTTGATTTATTTCCGAAAAAAATTACACGTGTAAAAGGAACGCCGGATTCAGAAATCAAACGCAGCCTTTTAGCATTTAGCCGAAATAAGTCAGACGTGCAAATCGATGAAATCGCAATCGAAATCTCGCGCCATAATTATACCCCGGAATATATTTCTCTTACAAAAGATTTTTACCTTAAAATGTAGTTCTTTCAAAATCCTGCATTTAATCGTTTCATTTCATAACAAAATTTATCAAATCCGAAAAAATTATAACATTTCCATTTCGGATGTTGAATTGGTTTGCTTAAATTTGCGCGCATTAAAAAACCATTTTTATGAAACCAGATTTATTTCAGGCACCAGATTATTATTTGTTAGACGATTTATTGAACGAAGAACACAAATTAGTCCGTGATTCAGCTCGCGCATGGGTAAAACGTGAAGTTTCGCCAATCATCGAAGAATATGCGCAAAAAGCAGAATTCCCAAAGCAATTAATAAAAGGACTTGGAGAAATTGGCGGTTTCGGGCCATATATTCCTGAAGAATACGGCGGTGCCGGACTGGATCAAATCTCATACGGATTGATCATGCAGGAAATTGAAAGAGGTGATTCAGGCGTTCGTTCGACTTCATCGGTTCAATCTTCGTTAGTAATGTATCCAATCTGGAAATACGGAAACGAAGAACAGCGCATGAAATATCTTCCAAAACTTGCAACCGGGGAATTCATCGGATGTTTTGGTTTAACTGAACCGGATCACGGCTCAAATCCCGGCGGAATGATTACCAACTTTAAAGACATGGGCGACCACTATCTTTTGAATGGCGCAAAAATGTGGATCTCTAATGCGCCTTTCGCAGACATTGCTGTAGTTTGGGCAAAAGATGAAACCGGAAGAATCCACGGATTAATCGTTGAGCGCGGAATGGAAGGTTTTACAACTCCTGAAACGCATAACAAATGGTCGCTTCGCGCATCATCTACCGGCGAATTGATTTTTGACAATGTAAAAGGTCCTAAAGAAAACTTACTTCCAAATAAATCAGGTTTGGGCGCGCCGCTTGGTTGCCTTGACTCGGCTCGTTACGGAATTGCCTGGGGCGCAATTGGCGCAGCAATGGATTGTTATGATACTGCTTTGCGATATGCAAAAGAGCGTATCCAGTTTGACAAACCAATCGCCGGAACACAATTAC
>CAZSDN010000153.1:2991-4549 GCA_964605595.1 uncultured Flavobacterium sp.
CGAAGGAAAAGCAACATCGGCACAAATCTCGATGGCAAAAAGAAATAATGTTGACATGGCAATCAATATTGCTCGTGAAGCACGCCAAATCCTAGGCGGAATGGGAATCACAGGCGAATATTCAATCATGCGCCACAGTATGAATCTAGAATCTGTAATTACATACGAAGGAACTCACGACATCCATTTATTGATTACCGGAATGGATATAACCGGAATCCCGGCTTTCAAATAAGAAAAGTTTATAAAACAAAAAAGCTCTCAGGAATTGGGAGCTTTTTTTATTTGAAAAATAATTACCTACCAAAATTTTATGATTCCGGAGCTAACTCTATTTCAAGCCCGTCTATTTCAGGAGTGATGTTAATCTGGCATCCCAAACGACTGTTGGATTTTACATTAAACGCTTCATAAAGCATTGCCTCTTCATCGTCGTTTTTTTCAGGTAAATCCACATCATTTATAATATAGCATTGGCACGATGCACACATTGCCATTCCGCCACAAATTCCTATTGTTCCTTCGGGTGCAAGTTCATACATCCTGACAACTTCCATGATATTCATATTCATGTCGGTTGGCGCATCAACTTCGTGCAGCACTCCTTCGCGGTCGGTTATTTTTATGGCAATATCGTTACTCATCCTCTTTATTTTTGTTAAGCTGTTCAATATCAGCCAAATCTTTATATCTGCCCGAAGCTGTTTTGTTTTTCATCAAATCCTCTAAATCGATATACGGTATTTTTACACCTTCAATTTCAATAAAGATCCTTTTTTGATAACTTTCGGTAAAAGTAAGACCATCTGCTTGTGTTAAAATCTCAATTTTACAAGGCTCTGTTCCGATACCCCAAACATCAAACTTATCATTTAAGAACTCATCTTCCGGGAATATGGGTGCTCCAAAATCAGCATATGCTTTTTTGAGTTTCTGAAAATTATCCTTAGATTTTTCAAGCCATAAATCAATATCTCCGGTACTTCTCACGTAGCCATGAAGAATAACGGCATATCCTCCAACTAAAACATACCTAACAGCGTGTTTTTCGAGTAATTGCAGGAATTCAAAAAAATCAGGATTGAAAATATTATTTGACATTCTGCTGAAAGTATAATTTCTGTTCATTTTTTGATTATGAAAAATGCTGTTGATGATAAAGCATGCCGCTTCAAGTCTTTCATTGGGAGTTTTGCCTTTGTAAAAACTCACATGATCACTCGCCGCTTTGAAAGACATTTTTACCGTAACTCCTCTGTTCATCTTTTGTTAATCATGTTCAAATCAAAAATAAGGAATTAATCGATTGATTTTACCACGGCTTTTTCAGCTTCCTTTCTAGTTCCGTCAAAACCGTCAATTCCAGAAACCGTTGTATATTTCAACACATACTTTTTCCCCGGATTCATTCTTTGGTAGACACTCTGGCACATTAAAGTCGCTTCATGGAAACCACAAAGAATAAGTTTCAGTTTTCCTGGATAGGTATTTACATCGCCAATGGCATAAATTCCCGGGATGTTTGTTTGGTAATCGAGTGAATTATCTACTTTGATCG
>CAZSDN010000154.1:0-4544 GCA_964605595.1 uncultured Flavobacterium sp.
CATAAACCGTATGTCGACAATATCATTTTAGTTTCTTCTAAAGGAGAAAAAATGTTTAGAGAACCAGATTTAATTGATGTTTGGTTTGATTCGGGAGCGATGCCTTATGCACAATGGCATTATCCGTTCGAAAACAAAGAAACGATTGATGAAAATAAAGATTTTCCCGCTGATTTTATCGCTGAAGGCGTTGATCAGACGCGTGGTTGGTTTTATACCTTGCACGCTATCGGAACGTTGGTTTTTGATAAAATCGCCTATAAAAATGTCGTTTCAAACGGATTGGTTTTGGATAAAAACGGGCATAAAATGTCGAAACGTTTGGGCAATGCCGTCGATCCATTCGAAACGCTTTCTGAATATGGAGCCGATGCGACACGTTGGTACATGATCTCAAATGCAAATCCGTGGGATAACCTTAAATTTGATATTGAAGGTGTGGCCGAAGTGCGCCGCAAATTCTTCGGAACACTTTATAATACGTATTCGTTCTTTGCTTTGTATGCCAACATCGACGGATTTAAATATGCCGAAGCAGAAATTCCGATGAGCGAGCGCCCTGAAATCGACCAATGGATCATTTCAGAATTGAATACCTTGATAAAAGACGTTGACAGTTATTATGCCGATTACGAACCAACGAAAGCCGCGCGTGCAATTTCCGACTTCGTCCAGGAAAACCTGAGCAACTGGTACGTTCGTTTGTGCCGCCGCCGTTTCTGGAAAGGCGATTACGCACAAGATAAGATTGCAGCCTATCAGACTTTATATACCTGTTTATTAACGATTAGTAAACTTGCCGCGCCAATTGCTCCGTTTTTCATGGAAAATTTGTACCGCGATCTGACTCAGGCTACGAAATCAGAAGGATTTGACAGCGTACATTTGGCTAAATTCCCCGAATTCGTTGAAAACTTTGTTAATAAATCGCTTGAGAGTAAAATGCAGAAAGCGCAAACAATTTCATCACTTGTTTTGTCGTTGCGCAAAAAGGAGATGATTAAAGTACGCCAACCGCTGCAAAAGGTAATGATTCCAATACTTGACGAGAATCAACGTGCTGAAATCGAGGCTGTTTCAGACTTGATAAAAGCCGAAGTTAATGTTAAGGAAATTGTACTTCTTGACGATGCTTCAGGTATTCTGGTAAAGCAGATTAAGCCGAATTTCAAAGCCTTAGGCCCGCGCTTCGGAAAAGACATGGGATTGATTTCCAGAGAGATACAAAATTTCAATCAGGAACAAATCAACAAATTAGACAAAGAAGGCTCGTTAACGCTTGTTATTTCGGGAAATAGTTTAATTTTAACTTTAGAAGATGTCGAAATCACGTCGCAGGATATTGAAGGCTGGCTGGTTGCGAATTCAAACGGGATAACGGTAGCGCTTGACATTACGATTTCGGAAGAATTGAAAATGGAAGGAATCGCACGCGAGCTGGTAAACCGCATCCAGAATATCCGAAAAGACTCCGGTTTTGAAGTAACAGACAAAATCGAAGTACGATTAATGCGAAATGGCATATTGGAAAAAGCCATTATGGAAAATGAATCCTATATAAAATCAGAAACGCTTACCCAAACGCTGATTTTCGTTGATGAATTTGATAACGGAACGGAAATTGAGTTTGACGATATAAAAACTAAGATATTAATTTCAAAATAAGACAAAACATGGTAGATGAAGTAGCACGATATTCTGACGTGGATCTCGCAGAATTCAAAGAAATTATCCTGAAAAAAATACAAAAAGCACAATCAGACCTTGATTTAATCAAAAGTGCTTATATGAATGACCTTAATAACGGAACCGACGACACTTCACCAACATTCAAAGCTTTCGAGGAAGGAAGCGAAACAATGTCAAAAGAAGCAAACTCGCAACTGGCAATCCGCCAGGAAAAATTCATCCGTGATTTAAAAAATGCACTTTTCCGCGTGGAAAACAAAACCTACGGAATCTGTAAAGTAACAGGCAAATTAATCAGCAAGGAAAGACTCAAAATAGTTCCTCACGCAACGATGAGCATCGAGGCAAAAAACCTGCAGCGTTAATACTATAAGCTCAATTTAAATTCCAAGTTCCGGTTTTTCGAAAGAAGTATCGGGATTTGGAATTTCTTTTTTGGAAATTTGTCTACTTTTGCATTTCAAAATCAAAAAAATGTCATTAAAGAAAGCATACCTTTTAATATTCCTGATTTTATTGGTCGACCAGATTACCAAAATATACGTAAAAACCCATTTTTATTATGGTGAGTCAATAAGCGTTACAAACTGGTTCAGGTTACAGTTTATAGAAAACGAAGGTATGGCCTGGGGAACTGAAATTCCCGGCGCTTACGGAAAACTTTTCCTGACACTTTTCAGATTGGTTGCCGTTGGCGGAATTGGCTATTGGCTCTGGAAATCTGCCCAGGAACGCAGTTCGAATTTCCTGATTGTTGCAATAGCATTGATTTGGGCGGGCGCTTTCGGGAACATTATTGATTCTGTCTTTTACGGATTGATCTTCAATGAAAGTACAAGCACCGAAATTTCAACGTTCTGTTCACTCGAACCTTACGGAACACTATTTCACGGAAAAGTAGTCGATATGCTGTATTTTCCTTTTGTGGAAGATTATATGATGCCCGAATGGGTTCCGTTTTTAGGCGGGAAACCTTTTACGTTTTTCAATGCGATTTTCAATATTGCCGACATGGCGATTTCTACCGGAGTTGGAATCCTGATCGTTTTCAACAAACGCGCATTCGCAAAAAGCAACTAAAAATTATACACGTTTTTCGGGGTTACACAGTAATCCAGCCGAATGTCGCTTTCAAAAACATCGGTGCAAACCGGTTCTGCTTCAAAAAACGAAAGCCCGATTTTAATTGTTTCCGGGTTGCATTTTGAAAGGAATTTGTCATAAAAACCTTTTCCGTATCCCACGCGGTTTCCCTTAATGTCAAATGCCAGCAATGGAACAAAAACGATTTCGATTTTAGAATCTCGGATTTCGATTCCATCAACCGGCTCGGGAATATTGTATTGGTTTTTCCTGATCTTGGTCGAATCGGTCAAAAGGAAATGCTGCATATTCCTCGTTTCAAAATCACTTTTTGAAATAATGATATTTTTGTCTTTTCCCGATAAAAGATGAAGTATATATTCGGTATTGACTTCGTTCATTTCAACAATCGGAAGGAAAATATGGAAATATTCTTTTTCCCAAATCGGCAAGTCCAGCAGTTTATTTGTGATCGAAAGGCTCTTTTCTTCAATTTCATTCTCCGAAAGCTGTTTACGCAACTCTTTATATTTTATCCGAAGTTCTTTTTTATTCATCTTTTAGCAGTAAAACATTCTGTTCAATTTTCAAACGGATAAATCTTGGATTTAATTTGCCCGAAAAGTTAAATGTAGAAATAATATTTTAATTCCTAAATTGGTTATTTGTAATTTTGCTTTCATGCAAATCAAGCCCGATTTATCGCTTCAGCTTCAAACTTTGCCCGATAGTCCCGGCGTTTATCAATATTATGATAAAGACGGAAAGCTTTTATATGTCGGAAAGGCAAAAAACCTTAAAAAACGGGTTTCTTCCTATTTCAACAAAGTTCATGATACGGCAAAAACCAATGTGTTAGTGCGCCAGATTGTTTCGATAAAACACATCGTTGTCACAAGTGAAAGCGACGCCTTATTGCTCGAGAACAACCTCATAAAAAAACACCAGCCGCGCTATAACGTTTTGATGCGCGACGATAAAACATATCCGTGGATTTGCATCAAAAAAGAACCGTTTTCACGGATTTTTACCACGCGGAAAATGATTCGTGACGGATCTGAATATTTCGGTCCGTTTGCAAGTTTTAAAACCGTTCATACCATTTTGGATATGATTAAAGAATTGTATCCGCTCCGTACGTGTAACTACGACCTGAACGAGAAAAACATCGAAAACGGAAAATTCAAAGTCTGCCTAGAATTTCATATCGGAAATTGCAAAGGCCCATGCGAAGGCCATGAATTGCTTGAAAATTACCAAAGCCATGTCGACGCGATCCGTGAGATTTTAAAAGGAAATTTCAAGGAAAGCCTTCGCGATTTTAAAAAAATCATGCTGGCTTATGCACAAAATATGCAATTTGAGGAAGCGCAGAAAATCAAGGAAAAAATCGATATTCTCGAAAACTACCAGTCACGCTCAATGGTTGCAAATCCGAAGATCACGAATGTAGATGTGTTTTCCATTGTTTCAGATGAAAGCGCGGCTTATGTAAATTTCCTCCAAATTTCGCACGGTTCGGTAATTCGTTCGCACACTTTGGAAATCAAGAAAAAACTGGATGAATCTGACGAAGAATTGCTCGAGCTTGCAATTATAGAATTACGCGAGCGTTTCCGCCTTACATCTAAAGAGATCGTCGTCCCGTTTGAAGTTTCGGTTGGTGAAAACATCAAAGTCACCGTTCCGCAGCTCGGCGACAAAAAACAGGTTTTGGAATTATCTGTCCGGAATGCAAAATACCATCGCATCGAACAAATGAAACAAATGCA
>CAZSDN010000155.1:0-4513 GCA_964605595.1 uncultured Flavobacterium sp.
ATAAGAATCTACCGCGACTTTAGCTTTTTCACCCGGGATACGAACTACATTTTTCACCATGATCAATCCGTCGAAAACTTCGGGAATTTCCTGTTCGAATAGTTTTTCAAGGAATTTCTCAGAAGTCCTGGACATGATGATTTGCGGCTTATTTCCTTTCAGCTCAACGTTTTCGATGATTCCGCGCACGTTATCTCCTTTACGGAAAAAATCAGACGGGATTAGTTTTTCTTTTGGCAAAACAATTTCGTTTCCTTCGTCATCAACCAAAATTACAACTCTTGGGCGAACATGGTGCACTTCGGCAGTATAAATTTCACCTATCAAATCCTTAAATTGTTTATAAAGATTTGTGTTGTCATGTTCATGGATTTTAGAAATAAGGTTTTGGCGAAGCGCTAAAATTGCTCTTCTTCCAAGATCAATCAGCTTTACTTCTTCGGAAACTTCCTCGCCGATTTCGAAATCAGGCTCGATTTTCCTGGCTTCCGTAAGTGTGATTTCTTCATTTTCCAGATCAAGATCGTCATCAGCAACGATAACTCTTCTTCTCCAGATTTCCATATCTCCTTTATCAGGATTGATGATGATATCGAAATTATCATCAGAACCGAATTTTTTCTTCAATGCATTTCTGAATACATCTTCTAAAATTGCCATAAGCGTTACACGATCAATGAGTTTGTCGTCTTTAAACTCTGAAAATGAATCGATTAATGCTAAATTTTCCATGCCAACTGTGTATTAAAATTTAATTGTAACTATTGCTTCTTTTATATCCGTGTACGGTATTTCTTGTTTTTTATGTACCGTTTCTTTTCCTTTTCCTATTTTTTTAGGCTCTCTTGTTTCCCATTCCAGCGTAATGAATTCATCATTTGCCTCCGTTAATTCTGCTTCAATCGATTCATTTGCCATTTTTACGACAAGCAGCCTTCCTATGTTTTTTTTGTATTGCCTTATTAATTTCAATGGCGAACCAACTCCAACCGATGCAACTTCTAATGAAAAGTCCTGTTCTTCACGATCCAAATTATGTTCGATCGCACGGCTGATATCCATGCAATCCTGTAATGCCACTCCGTTATCGCCATCTAAAGTTACAATAATTTTAAACGCGTCTGTAATCGTAAGGTCAATTAAAAAAACTGAGGGCTTTTCTTTCAAGCCTTCTTCGAGTAAATTGGTTACTTTTTCCCTGAATGTCATAATCTTATAAAAAGAGGGAAGCACTGCTTCCCTCATTATTTTCAATTTCTTATAAATAACGGTGCAAATATAGTGATTTTTTTATAAATCAAAAATCATTGGCGGTTGATAAAAAAATTCTTACCTTTAATACATTAAAACAAACTTAAAAACATACAATCCTAATCTTTTTTATTATGAAAAGAATTCTAGTTCCAACTGATTTCTCAGACCATGCGGAATATGCGTTAAAAGTTGCCGCACAAATTGCCCGAAAAACAAATTCTGAACTTTTTATCCTAAACCTTCTCGACCTGCCGTCACACATGAATGATGCGGTGAGCAACGGTGTAAATATTCCGGAAGTCATGCTCTTTTTAAAGAAAACAGACGAAAAACTCGAAGATCTTAAAACCGAAAGCTATCTTGAAGGACTTACCGTTACGACTCAGGCGAAAATAGAAAAAGCTTTTGAAGGAATTGTAACTTACAGCAAAGAACACGATGTTGACTTAATCGTTATGGGATCACATGGCTCTTCTGGTTTCCAGGAAATGCTCATCGGCTCTAATACAGAAAAAATCGTACGCAATTCAGACGTTCCCGTTTTAGTAATCAAAAATGAAATCGGTGAATTTAAAGCCACTAATTTTGTTTTTGCTTCAGATTTTTCGAAGGAAATCAGAAAACCTTTTCAAAGATTGGTCGAGTTTGCCAACATTTTTGACGCCGACCTGAATTTGGTAATGATCAATACCCCGAACAGCTTTAAATCGAATCATGTTGCCGAAAAAATAATGACCGATTTTATTAAGGATTTTTCAATCAACAAGCACTCTCTCCATATTTACAATGATACCAATGTAGAAAAAGGAATCCTGAATTTCGCCAATAAAGTAGATGCCGATTTAATAGGAATGTGCACGCACGGCCGAACCGGATTTGCGCATTTTTTTAACGGAAGCATTAGTGAAGATTTGGTAAATCATGCCATTCGTCCGGTGATTACATTCAAAATATAAATCCCGACTTCCGAATAAAAATAAAAAGCCTCCCATTTCTGAGAGGCTTTTTTTAAGTTGGCCCACTAGGACTCGAACCTAGAAAGACGGCACCAAAAACCGTAGTGTTACCATTACACCATGGGCCAGCTTTGCTTATTGCGAGTGCAAATTTATAACAAAAATCATCTCTTACAAATTTTTATTCAAAAAAAATCAAAAAAATATTTTTTTGATTTTCCCCGTTTCATTTAGCCTTTCTTTGCAGAACGATAACAAATTGATTACTAATAGCTGATTTCGTTTGCGGAAAAAAATGTTAATCCGGGCGCGGTTACACAAAAAAACATTTTCTTTGTACCTGAAATTTAAACACAAAAATCATTACTGAAATTATGGTGAATTTTAACTTCAAAAAGTGGAATACAATAACCGGATGGCTTGCATTTGTCGTAGCTCTCATAACCTATACACTCACGGTTGAACCAACAATGAGTTTTTGGGATTGCGGAGAATACATAGCGACTTCGGCAAAATTAGAAGTCGGGCATCCGCCGGGAGCTCCGCTATACCAAATGATCGGCGCATTCTTTGCCATGTTTGCCTTAAACAAAGAACAAGTTGCTTTGATGGTCAATATGATGTCTGTTTTTTCGAGTGCATTTACCATTTTATTCATGTTCTGGTCGTCTACAATGCTTTTAAAGAAGCTGGTTTCACAGGTTTCAGAACTGACAAAAAGCAATTTGATGGTAATCCTGGGAAGTTCATTTGTAGGAGCATTGGCGTATACTTTTTCGGATAGTTTTTGGTTCAATGCCGTTGAAGCCGAAGTTTATGCCATGGCATCGCTTTTCATCGCGTTGTTGTTTTGGCTCGGGTTACGATGGGAACAAGACATGAATACACCACGCGGAAACCGTTGGTTGTTGGTAATTTCATTAATAATCGGGCTTTCATTCGGAGTTCACTTTATGGCGCTTCTGACCATTCCGTCAATCGGGTTTTTATATTACTTCAAAAACTATAAAGACGTCACAATCAAAGGTTTCATTATTGCAAACATCGTCGTGGTTTCGATTCTTTTGTTTATTTTCAAATTATTGCTGCCGCTTACTATGGGGTTGTTCGGAAAAACTGAAGTTTTTATGGTAAACAGCCTGGGGCTTCCTTTTGATTCGGGGACAATATTCGTAACAATATTATTTATTGCTTTCTTCTATTTCGGATTGAAATATACCCAAAACAAAGGATATACAAAAGCAAACACATTGATTCTTTGTGTCCTTTTTATACTAATCGGGTTCTCTACATGGATGATGCTCCCAATCAGGGCAAATGCAAATACGGTCATCAATGAAAACAAACCATCTGATGCGCGTGAAGTCCTCGCCTATTACAATCGTGAACAATATGGCGTAAATCCTTTATTTTACGGGCCGCAGTTTTCTGACACTTATGCCGGGCTTGACAAAGACGAGCCATACCGGGATAAAGCACCGAATTATGAAAGGGATTACAAAACAAAGAAATATATCATCACGAATAATTTCAAAAACGCCGAACAAAACAGCGACAATAACCATAAAGCTATATTGCCAAGAATGTGGAGCACGGAACATGCCGAAAATTACATGTCGTTCACACGTCCGCTGGAATTCAGGATCAATCCCGAATATGCGCAGGAATCTGAATTGGTTCAGATAATCTCGGAATTCCGAAAAGCTTATACTTCAGGACAAATCGACCTTGAAGGTTATTCTTCATTCCTTAAGTCTTATGGCGATTACCTTATTATTGAAAAACCTTCTACAATTGACAATCTGAGTTTCATGTTTGAATACCAGTTTGGGTATATGTATGGACGGTATTTGATGTGGAATTTTGCCGGCCGCCAGAATGATAAACAAGGGAAATACGACAATCTTGACGGCAACTGGATGAGCGGAATAAAATTAATTGATGAAGCGCGCTTGGGTTCACAGGAAAACCTTCCGTCAGATGTTTTGAACAACAAAGGCCGCAATTTTTACTATTTCCTACCTTTTATTTTAGGGATTTTAGGAATGATTTACCATGCAAATAAAGACATAAAAAGCTTTTACGTATTATTGGTTTTATTCCTTTTTACCGGTTTGGCACTGAAAGTTTATTTGAACGAAAGGCCTTTCGAGCCCCGAGAACGCGATTATGCTTTGGTCGGTTCTTTCTATGTATTTGCAATGTGGATCGGGTTTGGCGTTTATGCAATATACGATACTCTCAGAAAATGGATCCAGCCTAAAATTGCCGGAATTACAGCTATTGCGGTAACGCTTTTTGCA
>CAZSDN010000156.1:0-4491 GCA_964605595.1 uncultured Flavobacterium sp.
TGTGTTTCTGGTTGATTTCGCTAAACTTTTCAGCTTCGATATCTTCGCGCGTAAAAAGCTGTACGATTTTCATGCCCGTTACGCGTTCCTGTACAAACGTGTTCAGGTTGGCGATTTGCGTCCGCACTTCCTCAAAAGTCACCTGCATTTTCTTTTGGAAAATACGCGTTATATAAACCAGAATTGGCATGGCTACGATTACAATCCATGTTAGTTGCCAGTTCATTACGAAAATAATAATCAGCACGGCGATCATTTTCATCAGGTCACTGATAATCATGAATAAACCCTGACTGAAAATCTTGGCAATCGATTCGATGTCAAAAATAGAACGTGTAACTAATTGCCCGACCGGTGCATTATCAAAATATTTCATCCTGAAACTCAGCATGTGCTTAAAGAGTTTTGTCCGGATGTCGCGCACGATGTCCTGGCCCAGCCAATTTGCCCAGTACACAAAATAAAATTGTGAAAGGACTTCCATCATGAGTACGCCAACCATTAAGATAACAAACATCAGTAAACCGTCCGGATCTTTGTGCGTAATATAATTGTCGACGGTTTCTTTAAGTATAAAAGGCCGCAATGCCGCAAAAACTGACAATGAAACCGCCCAGATGATAACGCCGTTAAACCGCCATTTATAAGGTTTGGTGTAGACCATTATCCGTTTAAAAACTTTTGTGTCGAATGCTTTTGCTTTCATTTTTTGACTGTATCGTAATATTTGCAATATGTCATCCCGAGCGCAGTCGAGGGACAATTGCGGAAGGCTATTTTATGTAATCGTATTCTATTTCAGTTAAATATAATCCGTGTGCCGGTACTGAAAATCCGGCGTTTTTTCGGTCTTTGCTTATTATTATCGCATTGAAATCATCCAGCGAGATTTTGTGCAGCCCAACATAGACTAAAGTTCCTACGATTGCACGAACCATATTCCTCAGAAAACGGTCGGCTGAAATTGTAAAGACCAGTTTATTGTTTTCTTGTTTCCAAAAGGCCTGATAAATTTTGCAATTGTATGTCGCAACATCAGTATTTGATTTTGAAAAACACTTAAAATCGGTATGCCCGAAAAGCGATTTTGCCGCCTGATTCATCAAATCAACATCAAGCTCATTATGGTAATACCAGCTCTGGTCTGTCAGGAACGCATCTTTAAATGTATTGATATGGTATTCATAAGTGCGTTTTATTGCGTCGAATCGTGCGTGTGCATCGGGAGCAACTTCAATAAATTCATAAACAACAATATCTTTTGGAAGATAGGAGTTGAGCTTATGCACGATTCCGGACTTATCAAAATCGCTGTCGTAATCAAAATGCGCGAACATTTCTTTTGCATGGACTCCGGTATCGGTGCGCCCGGCACCCATTAACTCAATTTCATAATTCATTAAAACCGACATCGCTTTTGTAAGGATTTCCTGTACAGAAACGGCATTTGGCTGAGACTGCCAGCCGTGGTAATGTGTTCCGTTGTAAGAAAATCTGATGAAGTAGCGCAAAATTGAAACTGCAAGAATTATTGAAACGCAAAGTTACGAAGAAAGAAGAAAGAAACAACGCAGCTTCACTACAAGAGCAAAGTTGATTATGGTTAAAATTATCTAAATTAGGAACAATAAGCTTCATTGTTCCTGACACTTTCTTCTTAATTTTACCGTTATGAAAAAAATCCTGTTACTTTCGGATACGCACAGTCACATTGATGAAACAATTTTAAAATACGTCCGGCAGGCGGATGAAGTCTGGCATGCCGGAGATATTGGCGACTTATCGGTAACCGATGCGATAAAAAAAGAAAAACCCCTGCGGGCCGTTTATGGCAATATTGATGGCGACAAAGCGCGAATGGAATTTCCGCTTAACAATCATTTCATGTGTGAAAATGTAGAGGTATGGATTACCCATATTGGCGGTTACCCCGGAAAATACAACCAGGCCATCAGGGATGAAATTACTCTAAACCCGCCTAAACTGTTTATATGCGGGCATTCACATATTCTGAAAGTAATGTTTGATAAAAAGCTGGATTTGCTGCATATGAATCCGGGTGCCTGCGGGATAAGCGGTTTTCACCAGGTTAGGACGATGCTGCGGTTTGTAATTGATGGCGATAAGATTAAAGAATTGGAAGTCATTGAGATAGGGAAGAAGTAGTTTGTTTTATATCAACGTTTTCTTTCTTCTTTGTTTCAAGACAAAAGTAAATGTTGGTATAAATTTGTCTCACAAAAAACAAGAATTTTACTTGCTTAAAAAAGAAAATAATTAAGCCAAGTAAACAAAAATTTTCAGCCAACAAACGTTGAGCATTTTGCTAACAATCATTCAACGTTTGGCTAACAAAACAAGAATGTTTAGCCAACAAATCATTTTCCAGGCGTACTATCCAAAATGGCTTAAGCATAACAAAAAAAGCCCGGAATTAACCGGACTTTTCTTCGCACTAATAAACTAAGTTTATAGGTTTATCTCAACCGATCCACAGATTTTACGAGATCTTCATCCTTTTTGATGGCTTTATTGGCAAGTGCCAAAAGAACGATAGCAACAATAGGGAGGAACATTCCAATACCTTTCTCAGAAACCACAGGAGTTTCTCCAGATAAATTTAGCGAACCGTATACAAATAATCCTAATAAAATTAAATTCAATATGATATTCAGCCGTCCCATGACAAACTGATTTTGCCTCTTTTTGTATGAAAAAATACTAATAACCGAAAGTGTTGTACTTAAAGCAAATAAAGCACTAAAAACTAAATTCTGCATAAAGTAAAAATCTTTTCCTTCGATAACCCAAAGTGGAAAAACAAACGGAAGCACGCCGGTTACAACCAGTGCGAGCAATAAATAAATCGTTTGGATCCTTTGTAGCATTGTTTTTAATTTCAGCACAAAAATATATTTTCTTTTTAATAAATACTATTGCATCATTAAATTTTATTCGTAATATTGCATAACAAAACCGTAAGTACTTCATCCTTCGGTCGGTTCATTTTCGAAAAAATTGCATTTACCATCTCAATTTACCTCACAAATTAAAATCAGATAACAATTCATGTTTGATATTTCTGTATTAAAGGAAATGAAGCTTTCTGAGCTTCAGGAAATTGCCAAATTGGCTAAAACAATAAAATTTAACGGTGTAAAAAAAGAAGCTCTGATCCAGCAGATTCTAGAGCATCAGAAAACTTCACAAAAGCCTTCAGCACCTGAAGCGCCAAGTGCTGCGCCTGATGAAAACAAACCCAAAAGAGCACGTATCATAGCGGACAAAAAGCCTAAAATCACTAAAGATAACCCTGAAGCAATTCAGCCGGTTGAAGAGCAGGTTCGTTTGTTTGACGAAAATCCCGCTCAGCCAGAAGACAACATGCCAAAGATTGTCGCCGATCAAAAAGAAAAAAAAGCTGTCAAATTCAATAAAGCAAAATACGAAGAAAAAATCAGTAGGTCACAGCGTAACGAAAAACCGCAGGAAAATGCTGAAGTAAGCGGGGAAACCGTTTCAGAAACTTCTCAAAATGCTGATGAAAATCAGGTTGCTCAGGAAAATATTCCAAAAGCCCAAAACCAGAACCCAAACCAGCATAAACAAAACCAGAATCCAAACCAAAACGGTAACGGAAACCAGAATCCGAACTTCAAGAATAAAAAGAACAATTACCGTGATGCCGATTATGAATTTGACGGTATCATTGAAAGTGAAGGCGTTTTGGAAATGATGCCTGACGGTTACGGATTTTTACGTTCATCGGATTACAATTACCTCGCTTCACCTGACGATATTTATCTTTCAACATCGCAAATCCGTTTGTTTGGTCTAAAAACCGGCGATACGGTAAAAGGCGTGGTTAGGCCGCCAAAAGAAGGCGAAAAGTTTTTCCCGCTTGTGCGCGTACTGAAAATCAACGGACACGATCCTCAGGTAGTCCGCGACCGTGTTTCATTTGAGCACTTGACACCGGTTTTTCCAACTGAAAAATTTAAGCTTGCCGATAAGCAAAGTACAATTTCAACCCGTATTATCGACCTCTTTTCTCCTATAGGAAAAGGACAGCGCGGGATGATCGTGGCACAGCCAAAAACAGGTAAGACAATGCTGCTTAAAGATATTGCCAATGCAATTGCGGCAAACCATCCCGAAGCTTATTTATTGGTTTTGCTCATAGATGAGCGTCCTGAAGAGGTTACTGATATGCAGCGCAGTGTGCGCGGTGAGGTTATCGCTTCGACATTCGACCGTGAGCCGCAGGAACACGTGAAGATTGCAAATATTGTTTTGGAAAAAGCAAAACGTTTGGTCGAATGTGGCCATGATGTGGTAATACTTTTGGATTCGATCACACGTTTGGCTAGGGCTTACAACACAGTCCAGCCTGCTTCTGGCAAAGTGCTTTCAGGTGGTGTTGACGCCAATGCGCTTCAAAAACCAAAACGTTTCTTTGGTGCAGCACGTAATGTTGAAAACGGAGGTTCA
>CAZSDN010000157.1:0-4488 GCA_964605595.1 uncultured Flavobacterium sp.
ATCTTGCCAAAGAGCAAGGATATGATATCACAATCGCAAGTACACAAGGTGGAAACGTTCCGCTTGACCCCGAAAGTTTGAAACCAGGATTGATTGATAAACTCACAAAAGAATACTACGAAGACACGACTTTTATGAAGTTGTTGCAAAACACCAAAAGTTTAAGCGAAGTCTCAGAACAACAATTTGATGTGGTGTATTTGGCAGGTGGACACGGAACGATGTATGACTTTCCGAATGATACCGTTATGCAAAAAATCATCAGAGAACATTACGAAAACAACAAAATCGTTTCGGCTGTTTGCCACGGAGTTGGCGGATTTTTAAACGTGAAATTATCAAACGGAGAATATTTAATCAAAGACAAAACCGTTACAGGATTTAATTGGTTTGAAGAAAGCCTTGCCAAACGAAAAAAAGAAGTTCCATTCAACCTTGAAGCCGAACTCAAAAAACGAACTTCAAAATACAAGAAAGCATTTATCCCAATGACTTCAAAAGTTGTGGTGGACGGGAATTTAATCACAGGACAAAATCCATTTAGCTCAAAAGAAATTGCGAAAGTCGTAATGGAACAACTGAAAAAATAATTCACTTCGCAAATAGGTTGCGTTGCGGACATAAAACTTTGCACTCAGAAATTAAAACTAAACGCAAAGAATTATGCAAACCATTAAAAACATCCTCGCTACCGTAAAGCCAACTCAGCTTTTTGACGAAGCCATTGAAACCATTGCATTGGGACATTACTATGAAGCAATGCACCTACTCAACACTTTTTTATTGTTCAACCCCGAACACATTGAAGCGCGACTGAAAAAAGGCTTGTGTTACCTTTACACAGGCGATTACAACCAGGCAGCACGTTTATTTGATGATGTGTTGAACGAAACAGGCGGAAATGCCGAAGCCTACTATTGCTACGCAGAATATTACAAGCTGCAATTAGATTATGATTTTGCGCTCACTTACATAACTGATGCGTTGCAGCTGGATGAAGAAAATGCCACTTATCACCGACTTGCTGCGGAACTCTGCTACCTGCAAGGCGACAATGAAGAAGCGTTCGGGTTAATCAACCGCGCTATTGTACTAAATCCGTTCAAAGAAGAATTTTACTATTGGCGTGCGCTGCTGCTTGAACGTTTTGAAAAAATGCAGGTAGCCGTGAACGACCTCAATCGTGCCGTGAGCATTAATCCGCACTTTGCCGATGCTTACCGCAAACGCGCTAACCTGCGTATGCGTCTGGGCGAAATTGACAATGCCCTGCAAGATTTGAAAACTGCACAACGGATTGAACTGATGACAGCAGAAAAATTTCACAAAGCAGCTTAACAACCGCTTTTGATTGATTACAAACCTCTCTCCAACCCTTTTGTCGTTGGGGAGGGGTTTTATTTTATAAAATAATTGCACAGCAAAATGAAAAGTAATACATTTGCATCCCTTTTCACAAAAGGCATCATTGTTCTGAAAACATAAAAATATTTAAAGATACATCGCGGGATGGAGCAGTGGTAGCTCGTTGGGCTCATAACCCAAAGGTCGCAGGTTCGAGTCCTGCTCCCGCAACAAGTCAAAATGAATGCCGCGATGAGCGGCATTTTTTATTAGAACAATTTCCAAAACCCAGTTTTCGTTTTGAGAATTTGTGAGAATAAAAAATGTTAAGGATGCCGAAGGCAAACTGCATTCGGTTGACTTAGGTCTCCCCCCATTCAGGTCCATCAGCTATGCTGATAATCCTGCCAAAGAAATGTCAAAGCCCGGCTGTTTGATTGAGGGAATTTGAGAGCAATAAAAAAACAAGCTTGCCATAGCAAGCGCTTTTTCTTCTTGTTAAGCCCACATTCAGGTCCGCCGAAGGCAATCCTATTCTCCCAAAAGCCCGAATGTCTGCTTTTGAGAATTTATGAGAAATAAAAAATGAGACGGCTGGCCGAGCCAGGCGCACTTTTTTTCTTTGTTAAACCTTCCCATTCAGGTTCGTTGCTTGCGGCAATCCTGTCTTTAGAATATCAATTAAAGAAACGAGAGCGGATCTCTTCAGAATTGTTGTTTGTTATTCCACCACTGGCAATTCAGACAAAGGCCTTCGCATAACCCCGTTGTTTTCTGTTCCGATATAGAGATAAAGATTATCCGCAGCCAGAGCCCGGATTCTATCGTTTGCATTACCCGTTATATTGGTCCAGCTATTATCTCCATACTTCAAAACGTAAATACCATGGGCAGTTGCAGCAAAAATATGATGACCATAGGTAGTAAGCGCATTAATGCGTGTTATTGCATTTGGATAGGATGGCGTGTCGGTGGGTAAACCATGGTTCCAGGTTTTCCAGGTTAAACCGTCGTCAACGGATATTAGCACCCCTTTGTTTGCAGTTCCCGCAATAATGCACGAATCCAGCCTGGTAAATGTTTCTATTCCATATTTATAATTATAGGTATTTTTCCATTTCGCTGTTTTCGGGTCACCACTGGCTATATAGATTCCTTTATCTGTGCCTATAATGATGTTTTTTCCGCTCGTTATGATCGCGTCAATTTTGTCTGTGGAGACATTATTGTATACTTTATTCCAATGTGCTCCATTATCCGCTGAAACAGCTACATAGGTCCTGTCGCCCTCACCACTGAGTGAAGTATTTACCCCGGCATAGATCAGGCTGTCTTTCATAGTATATACACCAATGTGTTTCATAACCCGCTTATATGTCCGGGTGTTATTTTCACCAGTCACTGAACAGTATAGCTGACCGCAGGCGTTAACAAAATAAATGTCCTTGTGTATCGCTACAAATTCAGCTTTACAACCTGAACCGGATTCAGAACCCGTAATTAACGCATCCCAATGTAAACCATGATTCCTGGATATAAAGGTCTTATTTTGAATTCCCCCTGCTATCACAATAGAATCCTTAGTCCAGATAGCGGAAATATCAGAATGTTTCCACCCGAAATTGATGCTTTGGATACTTAAGCCATTGTCCGCAGAAAGCAACAAGTCTTTATAGGTTTTAAATAAAATATAGTCATGATCAGTTAAGATAAAATGTGTTCTGTTATCTTCATATTTATCCAGTTCAAGTGGTACCCGGGTCCATAATCTTCCTCCGGAGTTTGATACAAACAACTTGTCAGCATGTCGTATGAAGAGGTTTGGTCCCGAAGAAAAAAGGGATTTTCCAGGCCATCCAAGCCAGGCTGAATCGTTGAACAGTATCTTGTCCTTAACTTCAATATAAGGTTTCCATGTATTGCCAGAAGGATCAAATTCAAGAATACCCTTTACTGAAGCACCGATCAGTCTGTGCTGATAGATTATCATATTCGTATACCTACTATTATTATAAAAACCCATATCCTTAAGCAAAGTCCATTTTTTCCCCTGGTCGCTTGAGTAATATGTTTGATAGTAGTCTTTTACGTAGATCACAGAGTCCAAAAAGAAAATATCTTCGATTTCGAAATATGACGACCCTTTCGTGTTTTTCGGAAAAACGGGAAGATTAGCATAAACAGAGCGCCAGGTTTGCCCTTCATCTTTACTTACCAATAATTTTTCAGAGCCCCCGATAAAGATATCACTCCCTCTTCTATTGACACACAAAACCGACCTCTGATAATTGAGTGTATCAGCATCTCCGGCGAATATCATTTTCCAGTTTTTGCCATTATCCGTTGAGGAAAATACCTGTTTGCGCCTGTAAGTGACATAAACCTCTTTATTGTAAAAAGAGACCTGTTCTATTTCACCTTGCTGTAAAAGTGCCGAAGTCGGTTCCCATGATATGCCCGCATTATCGGATACATAAAACCCCGAATCTTCATAGTATATAAGTATTCTGCCGGCATTTGTCTTGATATCCTTCACCTGCCGCATAGGAAGCGCCTCCACCTGATCCCATGCTTTTCCATTATCATTAGACACATACAGACCAGACAGCGTGCCTATCAACAACGTTTTACCCTTGGAAGCAAAACATAGGTTGGTGCCGTTTATTAAAGGATGATCGGGTCCTCCGTAAGGACCCACCTGCAGCCATTGCCCATAGCATAGCAACTGGATACAGCAAAAAGAAAATGCGAGGAATAATTTCATAGTTAAGATAAAGAAACGAAGTTAGTTGTAAGTGGAGTCTTTTCCAAAAAATGCGGAAACCACAAAGGAACACAGTGAAAACACATCGCAAGCTGGTAACAGCCAACGTGGCTCAAACTCCCGCACAGTGGTAATACTCAGTATCATAATAGAGGGTAATTTTTATTAAATCCAAATCTTTAATTAAAAAGTTTGAACTTTGTAACCTTGCATCAACCATAGATAACTCAATGCCGCTAAAAGCGGCATTTTTTATTGAGGAAAAATTCCAAAAATTCACTTTTGAAAATTTTGACGAGATAAAAAACAGGGATGTGTTAGCAAACCTTTTGATACTTGAGTTGGTCTCAAAAATAAACAATTAGGTGTATTAGTTCAGT
>CAZSDN010000158.1:0-4430 GCA_964605595.1 uncultured Flavobacterium sp.
AAAAAATAAGCACTTATAAAAATGAAGTAAGCTAAACAAGGCTGACTCAGTGCCTACATATACCTATAAATCACACATTTACGCCCCTTAACCTGTACTTTGTAATTCTACTCCGTCTCTTGGCATCTTACAAACAGAAAGTACATACCCATTTGATATAATACTTTGAGTATATAATGCTTTACTGTTTCATTTTATCTATTTCTCATGTAATCTAATCTCAGCAACAAAATATGAGCCATTAAAACTACGGGTACTACACAGGTGGGTAAAAAACAATAGGGAAATTCAAGTACTGCAATATTGGGTTGATCGAAAGCAAACTGCTGAATAGGCAATGGCGATGATAAAACGGCCAGTGCAACAATAAACAAGAGAAATACGATACCGCTAACATTCCAGACGATGAAGAGTTGTCTGTTGGCTTTGCGGTTTGTAATCAACATGTAAACCAATAATACTAAAGCCGATAAACCAATCAGAATATCAAAATTCCACCCTTTGAATGTCATCAAATGCGGGATTTTGTTCTGAAGGTACAGCTGAAACAAAATCAGCTCAACTGGTATTCTCAATACATGAATAGCCAACACCACTTTTTCATCGATTTGATGTCTATCCACCTGCTTCAGTATACCAAAAACCAGCGGTATTGTCCCTAAAATTGCCAGCGGGAACAACATCGGATTTGCCTGAAACACGCTTAAAAAGGCCGCAAGCCCCACTACGGACTGCCAGGCTGTAAAAAGAAACAAAAGCCTTTTGTTTCTGCCTGTACCGAAGTAGAACAAAAGCAAAGACAAAAGGCTGATGACGGTAAAAAGCAGGAATGTCATTTTCATTTGCGAACAAACTATCTTGATGACAAAAGTAGTTCATCTGCTATGCTGAAAAGTTGTCCTATGACAAAAAGTGCCGGACGCTTTACGAGAACTTCAATCCTTTCGTTCAAATTCATAGGGTATTCCCAGACTGCCTCCTGAAACCAGAGCGTTTATTTTATCATTGCTCTTCCAATACTTTATCGAGCTGGGAAATTCTAAGGAATCGTTTTTGAATTCGAATTTGTCTCCTTTTATGGCCGACATTTTGAATGCTATAAATGCTTTCTCGTCCGGTGTTTTTATCAGCAAAGTCCATTTTCCTTCCATCTGAGCAATCTTCATTTGCTCCAGACTAACGGTGTCCTTGTTTTGAATGGTAAATCCGATTCCACGGTATTCAGAGTCACTGATTTTTTCCCAGTTTTCAAAAGTTTCTTTGCCTGCTTCTTCATTTGTACGCTGCCATTTGCCCACCAACCAGTCGAAATTACTGGAATTGGTGACGGTGCTGTTCTTATTTTGTCCGCACCTCATAAACGCAAAGACAATGCAGATAATCAATGTAAATTTCAATCTTATTTTCATAACCGAATTAACTCATTTTGTAATATGTATTCTTTTCTTATTTTCTGGTGCATCTTATCCATAACTGAAATGAATAAATCATCGGATTCTTCCGGACTGATTTCCTTTAAAATCTTAGCCTTTACCAAAGATAAATAAAGGTGGTCTCCGGGTAATTCCTCTTCAATTTCTGAAAGAATCGTCATAGCTTTTTCTGTCTTGCCAATTCTGCTTAAACAAAAGCAATAGTTCAGCTTTACAATCGGAGATTGCGTAATCCTGAGTAATATTTCATAGAGGCTTACAATGTCCGTCCAGTCACTCTGTGTCATTTGCTTAACAGACATGTATTTACTAATGATGACTGCTTCAAGGTAAAACTTGTTGATCTTCTTTGGTTTCCGCAGATAATGAAACCCTGAACTTAGCAATTCTTTGTTCCACTTTTCCCGGTTCTGATTAAAAAAGGAAATGAGTTTTCCGTTCTCTGTTTTTGCAGGAATTCTGGCCACATGAAAACAGAAAAGGGCCAGCAGATTACAGGTAGAATCGCCCGGATACTGCTGCAGCAAAAATCTTGTAAGAGCAAATGCTTCCAGACACAAATCTTCGTTCACAATGCTTTCTGTTTTTTCACTAAACGAATCAAAACCGATGTTAAAAACAGCATAGAAAATTTCCTCCGCAAGAGAAATGGCCTGCGGGTTAGCCTTCAATGCATTCATATCCACTGCATTCCCCTTAAACTCCAGCTGAATACTTTTCTTTGTGCGGTTCAGGCTTTTGTAAATGGCCTCCTGCTGAAGCAAAGTGCTATCGCTTATTTCTACGATGCTCAGACCGAAGATATTCTTTAAAGCAAAGAGTATTTTAGCCTGATGGGAAACATTTTTTAAAGCAGAAATAAAGAGAACCGTTTGCAGCCGTAAATCCGTTTCGGGACTGAATAATGGCGAATCTTCTCTCTGTTCTCCTGAAACACCGCTACGTTCCTTTTTCTTTTTAATCTGTGTCAGTACGTCGTTACGGGCCACAATGAAAAGCCAGTTTTCTTTGTGACCCACGGCATCTGTTTTATTCCGGATTTTTAGGAATTTCAGAAATGAATTCTGAATGGCATCTTCAATTTCAGCAATATAACGGGTACCGAACTGATGAAGTAATCCCGAAAACAGCTTTCCATATAAAGCCCTGTAATTCAAATCTTCTTTTGGAAGTAGATTATTGCTCATAATCTTCCATTTCCATAATCTGCCGGATTTCGGTAGTTCCTCCGTAATGGTGGGTCGGACATTCTTTGGCCAATTCCACAATGGTTGTCAAATCGTCTGCCTGCAGTAGGTAATATCCTCCGATAATTTCTTTGGATTCCAGATAAGGGCCGTCTTTCACCACAGAGTCTTTTCCCGTTATGAGGACCGCCTTTTCCTGAAGACCGTCTCCCGAAATTAAATAACCGGCCTCCCCAAGTTTGTTTGCCCAATTCATATGTGCATTGGCTAATTCCGCCATTTCTTTAGGCGATAATTCACTTATTTTTTCTACGTCTTCGTGCAGGAGTAATAAAAACTGTTTCATTATAACTAATTTTAAGATTTCTGTAAAGACATTTTAACACTTCAGTTCTGGACATTTTTTTCATTAATAAAAAAATAATGCTTTCACAAAACCCGGGACGCTAGCCTGAAATTTCTTTTCGTATCCGGCTCAGGGAATGTTTTGTAATGCCAAGATACGTGGCAATGTGCTGTAAAGAAACATTCTGAACAATGAGCGGCTGGTCTTCCAGAAGACGAATATATCTTTCCTTGGCCTGCTCGGCAATCATAGCGACATGCTGATTTTTTAAGGCGAAATAAGAGCCGACTAGTCTTTTTCTTCCATGTTCCCGAAATGTTTCAATACTGTGAAAAAGCAACTGAAAACTTTCAAAATCCAGAGCCCAGCACACGCAGTCTGTCAAGGCCTGAATGTTTTCTTTGGTGGGCATACGTAAAAAAAATGAAGACCAGTCAATCACTATCCCACTCGGACTGTAAAAGTTGGTCGTGATGTCCTTTCCTCTGATGTCGTTCACAAATGAGCGTGCAAAGCCGCTTTCTAAAAACCAGTAGTTATTTTCCATTTTTCCCTCACGGAGAAGGAAGTCATTTTTTGCAAACTTTACAGGCTTGAATTTCGGAATTATTAGTGCAAGTTCATTCTCTTTAAAGTCTGCAGGATTGAAAATTGTATTCAGGAAATGTTCGTTTTGCATCTCATTATTTTTCCTTAAAAAGTATATTTTCTTGTGTTCAAATTTAAATAGTTAACATCTCTAAACAGCAAGTTGCCTTAAGTTTCCTTTGGGCTTCTAGTTAGTAGCAAATTTATAAAAAATACGTCTTCTATAAGCTTGTGGCTCCATCTTGTCGGCAAAGTGGGAACCAAGGCCTGATTTGATCTAGTTCATTATATTTTTTCATAGGATCTTCTAAAGGCTTCATTCAATTTTAAAAAGTAAAGAGACTTTTCTGCTCTATGACAGGAAAAACGATCTTGAACCCTAACAGAAGAGAGTATTAGTCGTTTGGTAAAACATCTCCTCATTAATAGCTATCAGGGAAAACCCCTATTTTAAAAATTGCATGTTTACCCTCTTAAATTCGTTAGTTTCCAGTTCGAATTTTGTACAGTAATTCAAAATATACGAATATGAAAACTAAAACAACTCTTATAGTATTTGTCCTGGCTATTTGCTTTTCAACACATGCACAAGTCATCAACCCCAAAGAAACTGCGAAGCGAAAAGCTCAAGACCGGGCAAATAGAAAAACCGATCAGGGGATAGATAAAGGTTTAGATAAGATTGAAGAAGGTATTGGCAGTATTTTCAAAAAGAAAGATAAAAAGAAGAAAACTGACGACAATCAAACTGAAAATAGTAAGAATAACCAACCTGAAATAAGTGGCGATAATCAACCAAACAATAGCGGCGGGAGCAATGCTAACAATTCATCGCAACCCACTGCCAGTACTTCTAAATCCAGTTCAAAGTTCGAT
>CAZSDN010000159.1:0-4253 GCA_964605595.1 uncultured Flavobacterium sp.
CGACTTTTCCTATAATATCACCCTGGCTAACATGTTGGTCGTGGCGGACTAAGATTTTCGACATGTGCAGGTATTGGGTAGAATAGGTTTTGTTGTGTCTTACCTTTACAAAATTTCCGTTCCCCGCTGTATAGCCTGTTGCTTCAACAGTTCCTGATGCAGTTGTCATAATTGATGTTCCGGTTGGTGCAGCATAATCAGTTCCCTTATGTGCTTTCCAAGTGTGCTGAACGGGATGAAAACGATTTTTCGCAAAGCGGGAAGTGATATTTATGAATTTTAAAGGAGCTTTCAGGAACATGCTTTTAAGCACTTTTCCTTCCTCATCATAGTAATCAACTTTTTTTGAAGTTGAATCCTGCTTGAAAGGAAACGCATAGATTTGTTTTCCTTTGTATTCAAAAAAAGCAGCTTCAAGATTTTCAACACCGTCATATATTGAGTCGTTGATAAACCTTTCAGTAAATGTAATGGCAAATTTATCACCTTTCTGAAGTTTGAAAAAGTCGATTGACCAGGCATAAACCTTAGAGATTTCGGTTGCCAATCCTGCATCTACTTTTTGCTTTACAAGCATTTCTGATAGTGAACCGTCAAGTTTGCTGGCTATGGTTCTTCGCTTGATGGTAATTGGTTTTTGCTTTTTGTACGCTATAACAGAATCCCGTAAATCAATCACATAATAATCTGTCCTGTTTGGCTGATAAATGAAAACTTGTAATTTTTTTGAGTTGTCTTTTGAACGTAAAAGCGTATAAGGTTTGCCAATTTGAATCTTCCGGACATTAAATGAATCTTTGATTTTTTCTACAATTTCATGCACTTTGTTTTCACCGATATTTTCTTTTTCAAGAAGGCTTCCAAAAGTATTTCCGCTCACAATCGTATCTTGGACAACATCAAAATCATTTAACCTAAAACCAAATTCAATAACAATTGGCTCGGGTTTTTTAACTTCGACTACTTTTATTTCTTCAGATTTTTTGCAGGAAACAAAAGAAATTAATACAAATAAAATCAGGGATAACCTTTTCAAATCAATGTTTTTTGTATTAAACTATTTTTCTTCGCCCCAAGTTGCCAATTCCTGTTCAGACCATAATTCAGGGAAAAATATCCTGCGCTGAAATTTAGGATGCATGTATTTTTTCCAGTCACTTCCTCCGGTTGCTTCGCCAGTCCCGTGGCCGCTGCCTTCAATATACTTTTTTGCGGCGTTCAGGTGGCCCATTACCCAAGTAACATTAACCGTATGGTCATAGTGGCGCATTGCTTTAACTAAAGCAGGATTTTTTTGATCTTCTTCAGGAAGTTGCTTGAACTTTTGCCAGATGTTAATTGTATTATATTCCTGCATGAAACTAATGAAAGTGGATTTGTATTTTCTTTCAAATTCATTAATTAGGTAGGATTTTTTTCCTGTTGCGTAATCTTTTCCGGCGGCTTGCCAATATAAATGTTCAAAAGCATGTTCATAGGGCGTATTTCTGTCGATGGTTGCCCGGAATCTGTAATCAATAAGATTAATCAGGTCGGTTGAGGCAAATTCAATCAAACGGTATTGAGCGCTTTGAAAACCGCTTGCGGGTGTTAGGGTATTCCGGAATTTCATGTATTGATCTACTTCCATTCCGTCTCCCATAATATCGAAAGAAGTGGTCAGCATATCAAAATAACGGCTGATGCGCATTAATCGTTCTGCAAAAAATGAAGTTGTTATTTTTTCAGAATGTGAAATTTGCTGAATTTCCCAAAGGATCATTTTAAACAACAGCTCGTTTACCTGATGATACATGATGAAAACCATTTCGTCCGGTAAAGTTGTGCGCTGTGTTTGAAGATTTAATAATGCATCGGTTTGTATATAATCCCAATAAGTTATTGGTTTTGACCATAATAAACCTTCCAGATGCGTTTCTGTTTTTTGATTGATTGCATTAAATTTTTCTTCAATCTTGCTTATTAAATCTTCGGTTTGGGTATTGCTCATTATGGTTTTACTTTTACGGTAAAAGGATGCTTTAATCCTTTAAATGCATCCAGATCGGCTTTTAATGATCCAACAGCAAGGCTGGCTTTAATTCTGATCGGCATTTTATTATCATCATCTGAAATCCAAACCGTTAGGCTTTCTTGTTCTTTGAAAACCCTTCCAGCTTGTACGTAGGGCCGGAAAATCATTGTTGGAATGGTTCCAAATTTAGTTTTTATATCTTCCTTACCCATAAATTTTAACTTAAATTTTGTAGTCTCGTCGTCAAAAAACATGTCAATTGCGATTGATTCTCCTACTTTTAATTTGTCAATTGTTGGATGGTTCCTTAAATAATAAAATGTTGAGATGATGTCCTGAACATCGTTTGGAACAGAAATGGTCTTTTCTGTTTTCTTTTTGTAGTCCTTGACCAAAACCTTGTCAGCAGCTTGATTGAAAAAACCTTCCTGGTCTTTTTTATAGCCGCCCTCATCAATTTTTCGGACAAATTGATATGGATTACCGGTTTCTTTATCAAAATAACTTTCATAATTGTCTTCAACTTTGAAGAATAATTTTGACATTCCGGTTGTGTAACCCCGGCCTACCGCATGAAATACTTTTTTGTTATTTCTCACTGCTTCCTTGACTTCTAAAGTAGCGTAGCCGGCAGTGACAAAACCATAGTGGATCCTGAATTTAAACCATTCTCCAACGTCGTAGGCGTCTTCTTTTTTTGTGGTAAAACTTACAGTTGTTATAAATAAGATGAATATGACTATTCGTTTCATAATGTATTTAATTGTTTATAAAACTGCATTAAGCAAATTCTATTCCAAAAATACAAAACAAAAAAACCCAGTCAAACTAAATGACTGAGTTTTTATGCTATTAACCAACCAAAACTATAAATTATGAAAATTTACATAAAAACTCGGGAAACCACTCCTCCGTTTTTGCTCTGCAAAGGTAAGTATGTTTTTAGGTTTTACAAATAAAAAATAAACTTTAACATATTATTCACAACAAATGGCTCATAAACGGCTGTCAATTTGAATTATTTACAACGTTTGCGTTGATTTTATAATGTGCCTCTTTTTGCTTGCTCACGTTCGATGGATTCAAACAAAGCTTTGAAATTTCCTGCTCCAAAACCTCTTGCGCCCATTCGTTGTATAATTTCAAAAAATAAGGTTGGGCGATCCTGAACCGGTTTTGTAAAAATCTGCAATAAATATCCTTCTTCGTCGGCATCGACCATGATTGCTAATTTCTCAATGACCGATAAATCTTCTTTCATCATTTTCATGTGCTCGCCAAGTCTTTCCGGGATCGCTTCATAATAGGCGTGAGGCGGAGCTGATAAGAATTCTACACCGCGTGCTCTCAATTCAGATACGGTTTTGATTATATCATCGGTTGCGATTGCCACGTGCTGGATTCCCGGCCCGCCGTAAAAGTCAAGATATTCTTCGATTTGCGATCTTTTCTTTCCTTCAGCCGGTTCGTTGATCGGGAATTTAATCCTTCCGTTTCCATTTGACATTACCTTACTCATCAAAGCAGAATATTCAGTATTGATTTGTTTGTCGTCGAATGAAAGGAAATTTACAAATCCCATGACGTCTTCATACCATTTTACCCAAGTGTTCATTTCGCCCCAGCCTACATTTCCAACCATGTGGTCAATGTATTTTAGTCCGGTTGGTTCTGGATTGTAATCTGATTTCCATTCTTTATAGCCAGGAAGGAAAACGCCGTTGTAGTTTTTGCGCTCAACGAATATGTGTACAGTTTCCCCATATGTGTAAATCCCGGAACGAACAACCTGGCCAAATTCATCTTCTTCGACAGTTGGTTCCATAAATGGTCTGGCACCACGTTTTGTAGTTTCCTCAAAAGCACTTGTTGCATCTTCAACCCAAAGCGCGGCAACTTTTACACCGTCGCCATGTTTTTTCAAATGGTCGTTAATTGGCGAATCAGCACTTAATGGCGTTGTTAAAACCAAACGGATTTTATCTTGTTTCAATACATAAGAGGCGCGGTCACGAACTCCGGTTTCTAATCCGGCATAGGCTAATGACTGATAACCAAATGCAGTTTTATAAAAATGTGCGGCTTGTTTTGCGTTTCCTACGTAAAATTCTACGTAGTCTGTTCCTAAAAGCGGAAGGAAATCTTGTGCTCCTTCAAATATTTTCTCGAGTCCGTATTCAACGGATTTTACTTCTTTGCTCATTGTGTATTTTGTTTGTTCGATGTGAAAACCGAAATG
>CAZSDN010000160.1:0-3954 GCA_964605595.1 uncultured Flavobacterium sp.
AGCCTGCCGCTAGCGTTCATCCTGAGCCAGGATCAAACTCTTCATCGTATATTGTCGCTAAATTGCTTTAGCATTTTTTATCGACGAATCTCTAACGTTTATGTGTATCTTAAATAAGATTCACCTTACTCTCTTTTTCTTTGCTAAGAAATCTCTTTCTTAGCGGCTGTCAATCCAATATGTCTATGAACGTGTCTTTCTTTTTTTCGCCATTCTTTCGTTTAGCGGGTGCAAAAGTAAACATTCTTTTTTATCAGGCAAGCATTTTTTAAAATAATTTTTAGATTTATTTTTAAATCCGCTTTATCTCTATTTAGTAAGAACGATTTTTCCCGTTTCAGGGACGGCAAAGGTAAAACTTATTTAATCTCCAACAAACCTTTTCTCAAAGTTTTTTTAAAACTTTTTCTATATAAATACCTTTCATTAAAATAAGAACATCGCCTTTATTGCGGGTGCAAAAGTAGACAGCTTTTTTGATCTCGCAAGTTTTTAAATACCTTTTTTTATTTAAAAAAATGTTAAAAAACATAACGCGCTGGAAAAGCGGTTTTTATAAACAATCCAGTAACTCTAATCAATATTTCACAAACTTAAAACAACAACCACCTTTCAAACCACTTACGACTTCTTTAACTTCCTGACAAAAATCCTTCATTATACAATAAAACGATGTAGCAAATAGCACTTCCCGCGTGAAGGATAGCAGCGGAAATCCTTTTTTTGATTCCGAGCCGCGGCGAGGAAATCAAAAAAAGATTGAAGCGAATAGCCTGACAGCGACGCAGCGCAGCGGAGCCGGTGGCACGCTCAAAAAGAAAACAAAATACAGCCCTATATATTGTATTGTTTTACCAAACCGCTATATTTGCCGTTCAAATTTATAAATGATGATTAAGATTACACTACCCGACGGTTCGGTAAAGGAATTCAAACAGAACGCAACACCTATGGATGTTGCCAAAAGCATTAGTGAAGGATTAGCCAGAAACGTGATTTCTGCATCTTTTAATGGCACAACTGTTGAAACGGAAACGCCTTTAACGACGGATGGTTCTCTTATATTATATACATGGAATGATGCTGATGGGAAAAAAGCATTCTGGCATTCAACTTCGCACGTTTTAGCACAAGCACTACAGGAATTGTATCCCGGGATTAAACTAACAATTGGCCCGGCGATTGAAAAAGGGTTTTATTATGACGTGGATTTCAACGGGCAAAGTATTTCTGATGCCGACTTCAAGAAAATTGAAGACCGGGTTTTAGAAATTGCACGTGAAAAACATGAATTCAAAATGCGTTCGTCTTCAAAGGCAGATGCTTTGGCTTTTTATAAAGCAGAAAATAATCCGTACAAGATTGAACTGATTGAAAACCTCGAAGACGGAACAATCACTTTTTGCGATCACGCAACATTTACTGATTTGTGCCGTGGCGGTCATATTCCGAATACCGGACTGATCAAAGCAATGAAAATCATGAGTGTTGCCGGCGCATACTGGCGTGGTGACGAAAAAAACAAACAGCTTACACGTGTGTACGGAGTTTCATTTCCTAAACAAAAAGACCTGACTGATTACCTAGAATTGCTCGAAGAAGCGAAACGCCGTGATCACAGAAAACTTGGAAAAGAACTTGAATTGTTTGCTTTTTCACAAAAAGTCGGACAAGGCTTACCGTTGTGGCTTCCGAAAGGAGCGGCTTTGCGTGATCGCTTAGAACAGTTCCTGAAAAAAGCACAAAAGAAAGCAGGATACGAACAAGTCGTTACACCGCATATCGGACAAAAGGAATTGTATGTAACTTCAGGGCATTATGCAAAATATGGCGCCGACAGTTTCCAGCCAATACATACTCCGGCAGAAGGCGAAGAGTTTTTATTGAAACCTATGAACTGTCCGCATCACTGCGAAATCTACAATACAAAACCCTGGTCATACAAAGATCTACCAAAGCGTTATGCTGAATTCGGAACCGTTTACCGTTACGAACAATCAGGCGAACTGCATGGTTTGACGCGCGTTCGCGGATTTACGCAGGATGACGCGCATATTTTCTGTACGCCAGACCAATTGGATTCTGAATTCAAAAAAGTAATTGATCTAGTGCTATATGTATTTGGTTCACTCGGATTTGAAAATTTCACCGCGCAGGTTTCAGTACGTGATTTGGATAATCCTGATAAATACATAGGATCGGTTGAAAATTGGGAAAAAGCTGAACAAGCAATTATTTCAGCCGCAAAAGACAAAGGATTGAACTACGTGATTGAAAGTGGCGAAGCAGCATTCTATGGCCCTAAATTAGATTTCATGGTAAAAGATGCTTTGGGTAGGCAATGGCAGCTTGGAACAATCCAGGTTGATTATAATTTACCGGAGCGTTTTGAACTAACTTACAAAGGTTCGGACAACGAACTTCACAGACCGGTTATGATCCACCGTGCGCCGTTTGGATCGATGGAACGTTTTATCGCTATTTTATTAGAACATACGGCTGGAAACTTCCCGATTTGGCTCATGCCTGAACAGGCTATTATATTGTCTTTGAGCGAGAAATATGAAAATTATGCCAAAAAAGTTTTGGAATTGCTGGAAAATCACGAAATTCGCGCCCTAATTGACAACCGAAACGAAACAATCGGACGTAAAATCAGGGATGCTGAAACTCAGAAATACCCGTTTATGCTGATAGTTGGTGAGGAAGAAGAGAAAAACGGAACGATTTCTATCCGCCGTCACGGACAGGAAGGAAAAGGAAATGTTACCGTTTCTATCGACGAATTTGCCCAAATGGTACAAGAAGAAATAGACAAAACATTAAAAACATTTAACGTTTAACTTAAAATTTAAAAGTCATAGCAATTAGAAACAACAAGGGTTATCAACCCAGGGTAGAAAAAAAAGACGCACACAGGATTAATCAACATATCCGTGGTATTCAGGAAGTGCGACTTGTTGGCGAAAACATTGAGCCGGGAGTTTACAAACTTTCCGACGCTTTACGACTCGCTGATGAACAGGAATTGGATTTGGTAGAGATTTCGCCAAACGCTGATCCGCCAGTATGCAAAATTATCGATTACAAGAAGTTTGTTTACGAGCAGAAGAAACGCGACAAAGTGCTGAAGGCAAAATCTACCCAAGTTGTAGTTAAAGAAATCCGTTTTGGTCCACAAACAGATGAGCATGATTATGAATTCAAAAAGAAAAATGCTGAAAAATTCCTGAAAGAAGGATCTAAATTAAAAGCATTCGTTTTCTTTAAAGGACGTTCAATCATCTATAAAGACCAAGGACAAATCCTTTTGTTAAGACTTGCCCAAGATCTTGAAGAACACGGAAAAGTAGAAGCTTTACCAGTTTTGGAAGGAAAGCGTATGATTATGTTCATCGCTCCTAAAAAGAAAAAGTAAGACGACAAATGTCAAACGACAAATGACGAACGAGGATAACGCTGATCACAAAGATTGATCATTTGACGTTCGACATTAGTCATTCGACTAAAAGATAGTAAGTAAGATAAATTAATACCTAGGAAAAATGCCTAAAATGAAAACTAAATCCAGTGCCAAGAAACGATTCAAAGTTACTGGTTCAGGTAAAATCAAAAGGAAACACGCTTTCAAAAGCCACATCCTGACTAAAAAGTCGAAAAAACGTAAACTAGCGTTGACTCACTCTGCTTTGGTTCACCCAACAGACGAGAAAAGCGTAAAACAACAATTGAGAATTATCTAATTGACGAACGATAAACGTCGAATGACTAACGAGTATTCGTTCGGCATTTGACATTTGACTTTCGACTCAAAATTCTCCGGTTAAAATTATTTAAATAACCCTGGAGTACGGCCATTAAGTTCCTTCGATTTAATTCAGGACGCCTGCTACAAAAAAACATTAAAATTATGCCAAGATCAGTAAATTCAGTTGCTAAAAGAGCAAGAAGAAA
>CAZSDN010000161.1:0-3937 GCA_964605595.1 uncultured Flavobacterium sp.
CGAGGCTGCCAACATCAATAGTCAGCATTCCGCCAAAACCATATTCCGGATTGATCATCGTTTTATAAATTTTATGGCTCGGATGACTCTCCAATCCAGGATAAACCGTTTTTAACCCGTCCTGTTCAAAACGGTTTGCAAGATACATGGCATTATGGCTGTGCTGTTTGATGCGTATGTGCAAAGTACGCAGGTTTTTCATTATGCTTGCAGATCGAAAACTGTCCATCGTCGGGCCTAAAAGCATACTGGCACCGTTATTTACATTTTTAAGGCTGTCAATAAATTCGCGTGATGCACAAGTTACTCCGCCAACAGTGTCGCTACTTCCATTAATATATTTGGTTAAGCTGTGAATTACGATATCGGCGCCCAGTTTTATCGGCGCTACGGAAAGTGGTGAAAAAGTATTGTCAACAACCAATTTCAGGTTGTGCTTTTTTGCAATTTTTGATAATGCTGAAATATCGGCAACCTCAAGCAACGGATTGCTCACGGTTTCACAATAAATAACTTTTGTATCAGGAGTTATCGCAGCTTCAACAGCTTCCGTTTTTGTAATATCCACAAAGGAAGTTTTGATTCCAAAACGAGGCGCAAAGTTCTTTAAAAAGGCATATGTTCCTCCATAAATCGTTCTGCTTGAAATCACATGGTCATTATTTCCGCATAATTGCAAAAGGGTAGAAGTGATCGCACCCATTCCTGAAGCAGCAACATTTGCAGTTTCCGTTCCTTCCATAGAAGCGAGCGCTTTGTCCAGATACAAATTGCTTGGAGAGGAATGCCTTGAATAAAGATAACAGCCTTCAGCGTTGCCTTCAAAGGTGTCAAACATCGTTTTTGCCGAAAGAAAAGTATAAGTTGAAGAATCAGAAATGGAAGGGTTTACACCTCCGAATTCACCAAAATATTGTAAGTCCTGAATGTTGTCTGCGGGATTGAATTTCATAATTGAATTATTTATTTTCTTCAAAAAAACAATTTTAAACTATGATAATCAATACAAATAAAAAAAATTAGATTATAAATCTATTAAACTGGTTTTTTATAAATATTTTTACTGGAATTTCTAATTTATTATTGTTTAACCGAAAATATTTCATGGCACTAGATTCAAACGATAAGAAATTGCTGTATTTATTGCAAAACGACAGCAAAAAAACTACTAAAGAGCTTTCCCAAAAACTAAACCTTTCCGTTACCGCGGTCTATGAACGCATAAAAAAATTAGAGCGCGAAGGAATCATAAAGAAGTATGTAGCACTGCTAAACCCATCAAAAGTTGAAAATGATTTTGTCGTATTCTGTCATTTAAAACTGATTCAGCATACGAAAGAATTCCTTACTAAATTTGAAAGTGAAATCATCAAACTCAATGAGGTTTTGGAATGCCACCATGTCAGCGGCGATTATGACTACATATTGAAAGTCATTGTGAAAGATATGGAAGCCTATCGTGAATTCCTTGTTACGAAACTCACAACGCTTGAACATATCGGAAGCACGCATAGTACATTTGTGATAAGCGAAGTGAAAAATACAACGATAATTGAAATATAGAATTTCGTTGCGGGAATCAACTGGTAATTCCCAAAAACTTCCGTAATTTTGCTTCACAAAAAATTAAAACACACAAACTATGAGTTCATTTGATGTAGTTGTGATTGGATCCGGTCCTGGCGGATATGTAGCTGCAATTCGTTGCGCACAATTAGGGTTCAATACGGCGCTTATTGAGAAATATCCTTCGTTAGGAGGCACTTGTTTAAATGTTGGATGTATTCCTTCGAAAGCATTGTTGGATTCTTCGCACCATTATCATGATGCAATTTCCCATTTTCAGGAACATGGAATTGAGATTAGCGGCGAAGTCAAAATCAATCTCGAAAAAATGATTGCCCGTAAGGCTGCCGTGGTCGAGCAAACGGTTGGCGGAATCAATTTTTTAATGAACAAAAATAAAATTACTGTTTTTGAAGGAGTTGGTTCTTTTGAAGATGCGACGCATATTAAAATCTCAAAAAATGACGGTTCATCTGAAATAATTGAAGCTAAAAACACAATTATTGCGACCGGCTCAAAACCTTCAAGCCTTCCTTTTATAAAAATTGACAAGGAAAAAATCATCACTTCTACGGAAGCATTAAAGTTAAAAGAAGTTCCTAAACACCTGATTGTTATTGGTGGTGGTGTAATCGGATTAGAGCTTGGACAAGTTTATTTACGTCTTGGCGCACAGGTTTCTGTAGTTGAATATTTAGATAGGATTATTCCGGGAATGGACGGCGGCCTGTCAAAAGAATTGACCAAAGTCCTCAAAAAACAAGGAATGAAATTTTATACTTCACACAAAGTAAAATCGGTTGAAAGAAATGGCGAAGGCGTTCAGGTTCAGGCCGAAAACGCTAAAGGCGAAACTATTACGCTTGACGGAGATTATTCGTTGGTTTCTGTCGGAAGGCGTCCATATACAGACGGACTTGCTGCTGATAAAGCCGGAGTAAAAGTTACCGATAGAGGGCAAATCGAAGTTAACGATCATTTGCAGACTTCTGTTTCAAACATCTATGCAATTGGTGATGTTGTAAAAGGAGCAATGCTTGCGCACAAAGCCGAAGAAGAAGGCGTTTTTGTAGCCGAAACACTGGCCGGACAAAAACCACACATCGATTATAACCTGATTCCAGGCGTAGTTTATACATGGCCGGAAGTTGCAGCGGTTGGTAAAACAGAAGAGCAATTAAAGGAATCCGGAATTGCTTATAAATCAGGCAGTTTTCCATTCAAAGCGCTTGGGCGTTCGCGTGCAAGCATGGATACGGACGGATTTGTAAAAATCCTTGCCGATGCAAAAACTGACGAAGTTCTCGGAATTCATATGATTGGCGCGCGTACTGCGGATTTAATCGCCGAGGCCGTGACAGCAATGGAATTCAAAGCTTCAGCTGAAGATATTTCAAGAATGTCGCATGCGCACCCAACTTATGCCGAGGCCGTCAAAGAAGCCGCATTAGCAGCAACTGACAACCGGGCGCTGCACATATAAATTAAAAAATCCCGCTTGTAAGCGGGATTTTTTTTACTGTAATTTTATTTTAAAGCGACTACCGGTTTATAATGGTTCCAATAACGATAAATCAAAAATAAGTTTGCGAGCAATAAAAACATTCCCATCGCAAGTTGATCAGGGCCCATAAACGCATGTACCAATACAATGTTTACAGAAATGGGAAGAATCACCAAATTTGCCAATGGCACAAATCTTCCTGAAACATAAGCAAGTCCGCATAATAGTTCAAGGCCTTTTACAAGCGGAAACAGATAGGCCGAGGCCATCATTCCGGTGTTAAAAGCGATCATTTCGTCACTCATCGGAGGCATTTCCCCGGGAACATAATTTACAAAATAGCTGATGGAAGCAAACAGCAAGAGCAATCCGGCAAGAACACGGATAATTATTGTTGCAATTTTCATATTTTTTAGGTTTTGGTTATATCCAAAATTAATGATAAATTTCTTTGAGTAGGACAAAAATGAATTACGTTTTTCATTGTTGGTTTTCCAATGCTTTTAAATCTTGAAAACACTATTATTTCCACGCTATTTTTTTAAAACAAATTTTATTGAATGCCTAAATAATCTATATTTGTAGATTAGGAATTAAAACAAACTATACGAATTATACTATGAAATTATTACAAGGAAAAACCGTTATCATTACTGGTGCAAGCCGTGGAATCGGAAAAGGCATAGCCGAAGTTTTTGCTGACCATGGAGCTAATGTTGCTTTTACGTACAGCTCGTCGGCAGAATCTGCAATGGCGTTGGAAAACGATCTGAATGCCAAAGGAATCAAAGCAAAAGGTTACCAGTCTAATGCCGCTGATTTTAACGAAGCCCAAACTTTCGTCGATGCTGTAATTGCAGAATTTGG
>CAZSDN010000162.1:0-1397 GCA_964605595.1 uncultured Flavobacterium sp.
ATGAAACAATAGCCAAAGCCAAAGCCATGAATAAAATCCCGATAATTCCGCCGCGATCAGCCTGGCGGTCAACTTTGTTCGCCCACGAATTTGGAAGCATAATCTCGAACGCACCTAAAAACGAAGCTGCAAAAACAATAAGTAAAATGAAGAAAATCAGGTTGAACCAAACATTTGTTGAAAGTGAATTCAATGCATCTGCTCCAAAAATCAAGGAAACCAAATATCCTAAAGCGACATAAATTACAATAATCGAAATTCCGTAAGTAATCGCATTCCGGATTCCGGCTGCTTTATTTTTGCTTTGTTTTGTAAAGAAACTTACCGTCATTGGGATCATCGGAAACACGCATGGCGTCATTAAAGCCGCTAATCCGCCAAGAAAAGCCAAGAAGAAAATGGATAAAACCCCACGGTCACTTTCCTTTTTATTTACAGTAGTTTCTGTTGCATTTTCAGTTTTAACTTCACTTTCCGGCTTTATCGTATCCTTTTTGATAATAGCCGTTTCTGAATCAATTGCTTTATTTTCAGGCATTTTTGCAATTTCTTCCGCCGGGATTTTCGGAATTGCAAAATCAAATCTCTTAGTATCATTGATGCATTTATCCTTGCAAACCTGATAATCGATTTTAATTTTGATACTTCCTACGTTTGGATTCAGAATCCTTACTTTTTGTGTCAGCTTTAAAGAATTCTCAAAGAAAATCTCATCAACTTCAAATACTTCGCTGTACTCTTTTCGGGTTTTGCTGTCGATGGTTTTCCCAACCAATTCAAAATTCCCTTTTTGGTTTGGAAACGAAATTGCCATTGGCATCGAGCCATCAGGAGAAGAATGCTGCGAATAAACGTGCCATTCATCATCAATGGAAGCTTCTACTATCAAATTGAATTCCGTTGCCGAAATTTTCTCCAAACGGCTTTTCCATTTTGCCGGTTCGAGCATCTGGGCATTGGTATTTGCAAAAAATAAAAAGGAGAATAGCGTGAAAAAAATCGTATTAAATCTCATTATAAAAGTGCTATTTTTAATATCTGTTTTGTTGTGTTTTCAATCTTAAAACGCTCGTCCTGACGCAATCCAACAACCCAGACAATTTGATTTTCGGAACATAATATCCAGGTATTTTCTTTTGCGATGAGCGATAGTTTTTCGTCTTTAAAAAACTTGCTGACTTTTTTCGAATTTCCTTTCATTCCAATCGGGTAAAACGAATCGCCTTCTTTCCAGCGCCTTAAAATCAATGGAAAAACCAATTTTTCGGCATCGACAAATATAGCTGTATTTGAAACACCAGAAATAGTTTCGGCTTTTGAAAATGACAATCTTAAGGGAAAATTAACTTCTGTAGTATTTTTCGGAATGAAATATTCGCCGGAAGCTGCTGTTCCTG
>CAZSDN010000162.1:1407-3344 GCA_964605595.1 uncultured Flavobacterium sp.
CCTGTTTCTCGCGGGCTTAAAATCAACGAATCCCTGTCTTTCAATAAACGGAATTTTTCAGAAAAAACCTGTTTTCCGGTTTGGCTTTCTACTAAATCATAAATATCATTCCACGCCGTAAACCCGAAATTTTTCAGCCATTGATGCAAATAAGCGCGGTAATTTGGTAAAATCTTTAATTCGGTAAGATTTACTTTTTTCTGATTTTCATCTTCTTCAACTACTTTCCGGTAAACAATCCGCGACGCGTCATCAGCCATCGTTTCGGCTTGTTGTAAATACGAAATCGTATTTTGAAATGACTGCAAAAGCGATGGATTAATGTCCTTTAAAACCGGGATTACTTCATGGCGCAATTTATTTCGAACGTATTTATCCGAATTGTTACTACTGTCTTCACGCCATTGAATTCCATTTTCTTCCGCATAAATCTCGATTTGTTTTCTGGAAAAGGGCAAAAGCGGACGAACAATATTCCCGTTTTTTTCGGGAATTCCGGTTAAGCCATCCAAACCGGTTCCGCGGGTGAGATTGATCAGGAACGTTTCGAGATTATCATCGGCATGGTGCGCGGTCAGAATGTAATCGAACTTTTCCGTTTCCAACAATTCTTCAAACCATTTGTAACGCAACTGTCGCGCCGCAACCTGAATGGACAACTGATAATCTTCCGCGAAAGCGTTTGTATTAAAAGAAGTAATGAAAAGCGGGATTTTATTTTCGGAAGTAAATTTTTTCAGAAACAATTCATCATCATCGCTTTCCCCGTTTCTTAACTGGAAATTGCAATGTGCAACAGCCAAATCGTAATTCAGTTTTCGGTGCAAATCCAGCAAAACCATACTGTCAATACCAGCACTAACCGCTAAAAGCAGTTTTTTGCCGTATAAAAATGGAAAGTTTTTTTGAAGATGATTCTGTAATTCGGAAAGCATTTTCAAATGTACGAAATATCACGCTTTGGCCAAAACTTCTAACATGGCTTTGGCTTTTAGCAAGCATTCCTCATATTCCAATTCAGGAATTGAAAGCGAAGTAATGGCACTGCCTACGGAAAATGAGACATACTTTTTTTCCGAATTATAGAGAATGCTCCGGATTACGACATTGAAATCGAAATCGCCATTTGGCGTGAAATAACCAATAGCGCCGCTATATAAACCGCGTTTGGTTTCTTCGAGTTTTTCGATGATTTTCATTGCTGAAATCTTTGGAGCGCCGGTCATGCTTCCCATCGGAAAAGTTGTCCTGATAACATCGGTTGGTGAATATTGCTCGTCCATTTCGGAAGTTATTGTCGAAATCATTTGGTGTACTTGGAGGAAAGAATAAATTCCGCACAATTCTTCGACTTTTACACTTCCTTTTTGAGCCGTGTGCGATAAATCGTTGCGAACCAAATCAACGATCATAACGTTTTCCGAACGCTCTTTCGGGTTTGATGAAAGTGCTTGTTTTGATTTTTGGTCTTCTTCAGGATTATCAAAACGCTTTGCAGTTCCTTTTATAGGTTGCGAAATTATTGTACCGTTTTTTTTCTTAAGATAACGTTCAGGCGAAGCCGACAATAGGAAGTTTGTATTATTCTTAAAATAAACAGCGAATGGCGGTTTTGAAATCTGGTTCAATTTACAGAATTTCTCCATTGGATTTATTGTTGCATTTTCGGCATAGAATTCCATACAGAAATTTGCCTCATAAATATCGCCACGCTGGATGTGCTCAAGCATCTCTCCTACTTTGGAAATATAACTTTCGTGAGAAATACGCTGTTTTATTTCAAAATCAGAATTGAAATGCGAAAATGCAGTTTCAGTTTTTATTATTTCAAGAAAATCACTATCAATTTCATCTTCGCAAAAATTCAGGTAGGAAAATTCAATTGTGTTCCCGATGAACTTAAATATCTTTTTGGGCTGAAAGAAAAACAAATCCGG
>CAZSDN010000162.1:3354-3790 GCA_964605595.1 uncultured Flavobacterium sp.
AATTTTTTAAATCTTCGCAAGCGTTGTAGAAGTCCGTTTTCACTTAGGTTAAAGCATCAATTGCAAGTAGGCATTCAAAATCAGAATATTGAACCGAATGATTGTTGCTGTCCAAAAATACAATTTCACGAAATTGTTGGGCCCAAGCCAAAAGCTTGTTTTTAGCAAATTCCTGATTCAGTATTTCGAATATTTTTGAAGTTCTCAAACGTATTTTTTTACAAGCCAAATTTACAATAATACATAATGAATATTATTCAAAAGTGATAAAATTCATTATAATTTTATCTTTGTTAGCACTTGCAAAATTTTCCACTTTCTGAAAACATAAAAAAATGGCACACAACTATATCGCGACACGATTGGTTTTGCAAAATGGAAGCCAATAACCGGGATATAATTATTGCTCTTTTATTTTGTTTGTGTCGCACCGGTC
>CAZSDN010000163.1:0-433 GCA_964605595.1 uncultured Flavobacterium sp.
GGTGAGACCAGGAACAGCCGGCCCGACACTTATCTTCTTAATTTTCGGAACGGCTTCGAAGTCAGCAATTCCTAGGTTTATATTTACGATTCTCCTTTATCGACCGCCGTAAACCAAAGCTTTCGGGGAGAATCCTGCTTTCCTACCTTGTAGGACGAGGCTAATCTTACTATAATTCGGATTATGCAGCAAGAGCGTAGTTTCCTTCGCCGTATAAAATGTTTGAAGCCTTTTATTTACGGGAATTACTCCAGTTCCCGACGTGCTTACTGTTCAATTCGACTTGCTGTCAAAACCAGTCGACCCCAATAATTTTGCGGTCTTTATCAAAAACCGAACCGCAAATGTAGTAATAAATAATTTATAAGCCCTGATCGTCTTTATCCAGTTTAAACGGATAATCTCCAAACGAAGGCGCCAGTTTCCATGCCTG
>CAZSDN010000163.1:443-3730 GCA_964605595.1 uncultured Flavobacterium sp.
CATGCCTGATAAGTCGCTTTAGTATATTTATTTGAAAGCGCAAAGATAGCAACGGTGTCTTTTTTGAGTTTTATGTAAGCAGAAGTATTTCCGCGCCACCAGCCATTATGATAAAACATTTTTTGCCCGGTTTCCCATTCATACATACGCAATCCCAAACCATAATTCCGCGTTCCCTTATGCTCATAACTGTAGCCTTTATATATTTCTTCATTGAGTTTTGCACTGAAGAATTCCGGCGAATATGTAGCCATGTCGAACTTCAATAAATCCCTTGGTGTTGAATAAATGTTTTTGTCCCCATAAGTTCCGTCAAGATGGTCAAATGCCAAACGAAGATTGTTCGCTTTATAAGACTGGCATACCTTATCTTTATCATTTTCGCAATCGAGTACAAAAGTGTCATTCATTTCGAGCGGTTCGAACAAAAGTTTTTTCATCGCATCGCGATAATTCATCCCGGTTACTTTTTCAATGGCCAGTGCCAGAAGCACATAATTTGTATTGCAATATGCAAAACGCTTATTTGCCGGAAAATACATCGGAAAGTTATGTTGGTTCATTAAATCTAAAACATCCTGGTTTGTAAGCGCTTTAGAATGATCCCAGATTTTTCGGTCATCCGTAAAATAAGCATAATTAGGAAGTCCGCTGCGATGGTTAAGCAGCATTTTTACTGTAATTCCGTCATAAGGAAATGGCTTTAAAAGCGTATTGATATTTTGATCGAGTTGCAATTTTCCTTCGTCAATCAGACGTGCAACCACGGCTGCCGTAAGAACTTTACTCACCGAAGCAATATGGATGGGCGTATTTGCTGTAATTGGTGTTTTGGTTTCAATATGCGAATAGCCTTGGTAATTTTCATAGATAATTTGCCCGTTCTTAGCGACTAAAAAACTACCGTTTACATTATTTTTAACCCATGTTTTATCATAGAATGCGGCAACAATTTCTGCTTTTTCACGTTTGTATTCTAATGGTAGCTTTTCCATTTTCACGCTGAACGGTTTGGTTATGACAGAATCGTTTATTGCCAGATACCCATTCGGGTTTTTCTTTTGGCAACTGATAATCGACAGCGTTAAAAACAGAAGAGTGATGAATAAAGTGCGGGCCATTTTCAATATTATAAAAACAAATATAACGAAACATAACAGGAATTCTCCCGAGTTTGTCCTTACAGAAAAGTTAAAAATGCAACAGTTTTTTTAATAGTTTAAAAATCAAAATGTTGCTCAAAAGCTTTTTTCCTGAAAAGTATTTGTTTACCTTTTTTGTAGTGTTATATTTGTAACAAAATAACCTGATAAGCTTTAATTTTTAAACATTGCCAGCTGATTTTCAGATTATTTGATTTAAAATTATTTTTTTAATAAAAGCCTTAAAATAATATTTGGCTTTTAACTTTTTTGCTATGAAATTCGGAATTATAAAAGAAAGAAAAAGTCCTCCTGACCGCCGCGTAGTATTTACGCCCAAAGAACTTGCACGCCTGAAAAACGAACATCCGGAAGCTGAAATCAAAGTTGAAAGCTCAGACATACGTATTTTCAGCGATGAAGAATATAAAAGTCACGGAATTGAAATTACAAACGATCTTTCAGATTGCGATGTGCTTTTTGGCGTGAAAGAAGTTCCCGTTGAAGCCCTGATCCCAAATAAAAAGTACTTTTTCTTTTCGCATACCATAAAAAAACAGCCGCACAATCAAAAGCTGCTTAAAGCGATTCTTGACAAGAAAATCGATTTATATGATCATGAAACCATCGTCGACGAGAACTTTAAAAGATTGATCGGTTTTGGCCGTTATGCGGGAATTGTCGGAGCTTACAACGGAATGCGCGCGTTCGGGATTAAGTTTGAACTGTTTACGATTCCAAAGGCTGAAACATTATCAGGTAAAGAAGCATTGATCAGCAAATTGAAAAAACAATTGCTTCCGCCTGTAAAAATAGTACTGACCGGAAAAGGCAAAGTTGCAAACGGAGCAATGGAAATTTTAGACGGAATGAAAATCAAGAAAGTTTCTCCCGAAAATTTCCTTACTAAAATTTATTCAGAACCGGTTTACACTCAAATTGATGTGCTCGATTACAACAAGCGCATCGACGGAAAACCATCGGATAAGCATGATTTCTATAAAAACCAAAATGAATATACATCCGATTTTGAGCGTTTTTCAAAGGTTGCCGATATTTTTATGGCCGGGCATTTTTATGCAAATGGCGCGCCCGTGATATTGTCGCGTGAAATGCTTATGTCTAAGGAAAACAAAATTAAAGTAGTTGCCGATATCTCGTGTGATGTGGATGGCCCGATTGCCAGTACCATAAAAGCTTCAACGATTGCAGATCCGATTTTTGGCTATCTGCCGTCAGAAGATAAAGAAGTCGATGTGTTTCATCCTGCGGCAATTGTCGTAATGTCTATTGATAATCTTCCCTGCGAGCTTCCGAAAGATGCAAGCGAAGGTTTTGGCGAAATGTTTATGGAACACGTTGTCCCTGCTTTTTTCAATGGAGACAAAGACGGCATTTTAAAGCGTGCGAAAATTACCGAAAACGGAAAACTGACCGAAAGGTTCAAGCATTTACAAGATTATGTAAACGATTACGAATTAGAAAGCATCCCGGGTTAAACCGGGATTTTTTTTGCACTGTTATCAGATTTCCCATAATAGAAGCCTAAAACTAAAAAATCCCACTTTTCATACAATATTGAATACGCAAACGTTGTAATTAAGTTTTTTTTGCGTCAAGAAATCGATTTCGTTAATAACTTATATAAGGCATTTTGTCAGCCGCTTTTATATAAATGTATATTTATGAAAAATTTCCCGGATTTATTCAGGATATTATATTTTTAATGCAAGAAAATATCTAATCAATATCTCCGGAAAGCTTTAACCTAAACCAAAATTATATGATGCAAAATCAAACAAAAACCAATTATCCGGCTTTAATGACACTTGTTATGGTGTTTTTCTTCTGGGGATTCGTAGCCGCTTCAAACGGAATTCTTATTCCTTTCTGCCAAAATCACTTTTCACTGTCCAATTTTGAATCCCAGCTTTTAGGCTCGGCTTTTTTTGGGGCTTATTTCATAGGATCGATCATCCTTTATCTGGCGTCTTCATTTTTAAAATATGATATAGTTAATAAAATAGGTTATAAAATGGCAATTATTATAGGATTGCTTATTTCAATTGCCGGTGCTTTGATTATGATCCCGAGCACAAATGCAAATTCATTTTCAGGCTGGATGAAATCGATATGCTGAAACAA
>CAZSDN010000164.1:0-3663 GCA_964605595.1 uncultured Flavobacterium sp.
CCGAGGCTTTATCCAAATGTGGCCTCACTGCTCCTACGCAACCACCGCAATTGATATTTGTCTTAAATTGAAATTCTTTATTTTCCATGATTAGAATAGTTTTCATATTGAATGAATAATACAAATATCGACATTATACCGTTCTATACCGTTGTGTTATTTCTTTTTTGATTTGTGAGATTTACTGTTTAACCCAGAAACCGCATTAGCTCATGAACTGCAACGCAATGCTGCTTTACATCCATTTCCATACCGCTATCGACATACCTCGGTATGCCCTCATCGGTATGTCATGCCTGTTGTGCAGCATTCCCTTTCGTTTACATTCCTAAAGCGGAATCTGGGTTTAATTTTCGAAGGAGAGGATTACTGTCAGTGGACATCTTCTCCTAATTTCAAGCTATATCGTACAATTATGCGTCAATGAAGTAGCTCTTTTAAAACAAGAAAGCGCTGCTAAATCCCTTTAGAAACCAACTTATTTACTTTTCTCTGAACGCTGTAGGCGTAGCGTTTGTCTGGCTTTTGAAAAAGTTGGAAAAATAGGCTTGATCTACAAAACCCAGTTCAAAAGCGATCTCTTTTATAGAAAGATCTGTGGATTGGAGAAGCCGTTTAGCTTCCAGCAATACCCGTTGCTGAATCAATTGAGTCGCAGATATACCGAGATTTTTCTTGCAAAGAATATTGAGGTAATTGGCCGATATATGGAGTTTTGACGAATAAAAAGCTACCAGTTTTTCGTCTTTAAAGTGCCGTTCAATAAGCATATTAAATTTTGCAAGCCTCGGATTTGACTGATACACTTTAAAATCAGCAAAAAGGTTTTCGGCCTCTTTGCTCACTATCGCAGCAATGACGGTAGCCCTTGCGCTGATAAGGTCTTTCAAAGAATTGCCGATATGGAGTTCGTCGTTTATAGCATCAAACTCGTATTTCAACAATCTGAAACTATTATTGGTCAGAGGAATAACGGGATGGTTGATATAATTCGCAAATGAAAAACGGAAATAAGAGGCAAAACGTTCAAAAAAAACACGGTCAATCATTAACTGATAGCCAATTGTTTCGGGTTCGATATCCCATCGATGTACCTGACCTGGAAATAACAGGTGTATCTGCCTGTCCGCTATCGGATAATCGCAAAAATCAATGGTATGAATTCCTTGTGCTCTGTCAAATAATATGATAATAAAGAAATCGTGTTTGTGTGGTTTATCTATATGTCTTTCTCCGTGTAGCTCGTTAAACAGTAGTTCATCCCGACCCGTCAGCTCGCCCTTTCTGAACTCTTGAAGACCTATAACCGGTACATATTTATTTTTACCTGATGACTTTGCCATTAAACCCGTTTTTCAATGTTCAGGAAAATTAATAAAAAAACAGAAATAAACTCTTTGCAAAATCTATCCCGATACTTGAAAGATTTATGACTATAGCTTTAATCGGAATAAATCTTTCAAGTATTGGAAGGAATCCTACACATCGTGAGGTACATGATTCACTATTTTTGTATCAAATATTTTCAATCAATGCGTAAATCAGAAATATCCCGTAAAGATTTTTTCAAAAAATCCGGATTAGGTTTTGTCGGAATGACTATTATACCCGAACTATTGCAGGCTAAGGACATTGCGCCGCAACAATCAGTAGACAAAGAAAACAAACATATGGGCAAAGATTATACATTAAAAAACGTAAGGCTCGAAACCGGATTTGAGTATGAAGGCGATGAAGTTGTCCGTACCAGGCCCGGGTTATTTTCTATTGCCATTAGCAACGAAAAGATCAAAAGCATTTCTGCCAATACGCCGAATGATTCCAATGCCATTGATGCCAGAGGACTGTTGATGCTTCCTGCTTTTAAGGACATGCACATTCACTTGGATAAAACATTCTATGGCGGGGCATGGCAGGCTACAAGGCGAAGGACAGGCGGTGTAAAGGGCATGATTGCACTCGAACAGCAAATTCTGCCGGAGATGCTTAAAACTTCAACCGATCATGCGGAAAAATTGATTGAACTGCTGCAATCAAAGGGTTCGTCTTTTGCAAGAAGCCATGTAAACATTGAACCTACTTCAAAATTGCAATCGCTGAAAAACCTTCAAAAAGCACTCGAAAATAAAAAAGACAGTTTTGAAGCAGAGCTGGTCGCATTTCCACAACATGGTGTTTTTTACACAGATTCGATTCCCTATCTAAAGGATGCCGCACAAATGGATATTGATTTTATTGGTGGTCTCGATCCTTACAGCATCGACGGTTCTATCGAAAAAACCATCGATTTTACCGTTCAATTGGCATTGGATAATAATAAAGGAATAGATATACACTTGCACGAATCAGGAGAATCCGGGTTGAAAACAGTAGAATACCTTATCAAAAAAGTAGAGGAAAATCCTGTCTTAAAGGACAAGACTTTTATAAGCCACTGTTTTGTTTTAGGGAAACTGGAAAAACCAAAGCAGGAAGAAATAGCGGAACAATTGGGCGCTGCGCATATCGGAATTATTTCTACTATACCTTTTGGTGGACTGATTATGCCGATACCTGTTTTATACAAACACCATGTTACCGTACTGACCGGCAATGACAGTATCATTGACCATTGGAATACCTGGGGAAGTGGATGTGTATTGCAGAAGGCCAACCTTATGGCGCAGCTCTACGGTTATGCTACCGAGTTTTTATTGTCAAGAAGTTTGAAGCTGGCAACAGCCAACGTACTTCCATTGGACGACAAGGGTGAGCAACAATGGCCCAAAGTGGGTGATGCTGCCGATATGGTACTGGTTGATGCAAGCTGTTCGGCAGAAGCTGTATCCAGGATATCGCCGGTAAGATCGTTGATAAGCAAAGGCAACATTGTTTACTAAGTAGCTTCAAACACAACCTTAAACCTCCTACGGATCGAACCCGCCCAACCCTTCTGTTCGAATCTATGTCTGCTTTCTAGAATCTAGCCAGGAAAAAGAAAATGTAATGATAGATAAAAAAAAGCTCCAATCTTTCGATTGGAGCTTTGGCGGGGAACGTGGGTCTATGTTAGAACACCTTGAGGGTATTTTGAAGATTGTACAAGAGTTACCAATTAAAAATTCGGAAATACCTTGAAGTTCAAAACTTAGATATAAAATATTTGCAAATAATTCCTCTGTATAATAGACAAAAAACTATTGTTTCTTCTTGTAGGCTTCGAAATGGATACTTTCCAAAAGAAAATTATCCGTAATGCTCCCATGATATTCAAAAAAGTCTGCTGTCTTGTTTTCCATGTTGAGGTTATATAAACGGTACAAATAATAATTTGTAGCATTCATTTCGGAGAATCTTACCTCATTCAGAGAAATTTGGAAAGGAGTTGTAGAACCACCTTTCGTAGTTTTTACTTCAATATATTTAGGGCTTCCATCAAAATTTACGGAAAGTATATCAAAACCATTTCCATCTTTAACCTTGCTTACTCTCTTAATAAGCTCTGGAAAGCCATTATCAATAAGTACTCGCTTTTCATATTCTAACACTAAATCTTCACCAATATTTCCACATTCCAAATCACTTAAATACTTTTGATGCCAATCAATATCGCCCCCTGAAAAATCAAACTTGCGCTCTGGCAATTCATCAATACCTTCTTGTAGTTCATCATTCAAATACAAT
>CAZSDN010000165.1:0-1145 GCA_964605595.1 uncultured Flavobacterium sp.
GAAAAAATTATATTCTTCGATTACGGAAAAACCGCATATTTCATAAAATTAAATGTTGCTCAAAATGATGTAGGCAAACACATCTATCTGCAAAGCACTAAAGGCGATTCAGAGAATTTTAGTTTCCAGGATTACACATTGTTTTAAGACAATGCTATAAAAGCTTCGGTTTATACCGGAGCTTTTTTTATGGATTTTAAATACTTGTCCTGCAATATTTTATAATAAATCGAAAAATACATGTAAGAATCCCGCTCAATATTGAAAGAAATTTGTACAAATAAGAATTAATCTTTTAATGTGAACTATTAAATAATTATAAATCCTAAATTAAACTATTATGACCACACAACACAACAATGGGAATTCTATAAATCCCGAAAACCAAAGAGATGCTCAGCGCACAGAAAGCCGTAATCATGAAGACAATTCAACTGAAAACCGTGATGGCGGAAGGAATCAGGAAAGTTACAACGCTCAAAGGCGGGATGCAACAGCAGAAAGTGATTTTAGTGCTGCGTCGGGGCAAACAAGAAATCCTTCAAATCAATCAGGAATTGACAGGAACGAAGATGAATCAGGAACTTCAGCAGAGCGTTATGCATCAGGCTCTAATCAGGAACGCGATAATCGTGAGAATATAGAAACTGATCGCAGCAATGAATCTTATAATGTCGGAACCCGAAGCAGTTCATACGACGAAGACGTTAAAGATGAACTCCGCGCAAGGGATAATTCTGAAAGGGATGATCTTTCTGAAGAAAACAGAAAAGACGGAAGAAGCCTCAACGATGATGGGTTTGGCAGTTTATAAACTTTTGATTAGTTTTATTTATTTCCGGGAAAGCAGGACTCAAGCAGTTCTGCTTTTTTTGTTGATTAAAAACTGTAATTCCAGTTTTATGTACTTAAATAAAAGGCTTCTTCATTGGCTCCCAAATCAGGATAGTAACGGTATATGCGTATTACCTGCTTAATCATATCCTTGATTTTTGCCATTTCGGAAGGTTTTTTGAAGAATATATTTGCTCCCGCATCAAGTGCTTTATCAACATGGTCTGACGTATCTATCGTTGAATAGATTGCAATGCAAATGGTATCATATCTTCTATTTGACCTGATTTCTTTCAGTACTTCCATTCCAG
>CAZSDN010000165.1:1155-3648 GCA_964605595.1 uncultured Flavobacterium sp.
ATATTAAGATCCAGGAAAATTATATCCGGAATGGTATCCTCATTTGTACTTTCGAGATATTGAATCAGTGAAACCCCGTCGGTAACCAATTTGAGGTTACTATTAAAAAGCATTTCTTCGAGCGCTACACTAAAAAAGAACCGGTCATCACTGTCATCATCAGCCAGCAGGATATATATATTGTCATTAGTATTCATCGTAAGGGTAATTTGATTTACGGATTGCCATATTGCCGTAAAGTTGTAACAATTTTAAAACTAATATGTTACATTTAATCTGGAATTTGTTACAGAATTATTGCTAATAATATAAATCCTTAATTGTGATGAGCTCTTTTGAAAGCCCGGATTTAATGGTTTCTGTAGGAACAGGAAAATAGTAGCTCAATGAAATAGAAAGTGTATCTTCATCACCAGACAAATCATGTTTTACTACAAAATTTTCTGCACGATTTGGATTATAAGCTGACAGTTTTATAACCTGAAGGGATATTTCATGCAGGTTTGGCAATCTGGCCTGAATATCTTCAGCACATCTTTTAACAGTATTGTAAAGGATTGTAAAGTGAGCGTCATAATTATCTTTATCAGTAGTATTAAATGTAATTTTCATTTTGTAGATTTTTGGAGGCTTATAAAATTAACCGTCTCAATCGTAATATGTTTTACATAATTCCTCTACATACTTATACTTACTTAATATAAAGAGTAATAATGTTTTATAATTTAAAACACAGAATTCGCATATAATTTGAATTATTGATTTGGTAATTTCGTAATTATAACTATATTTGCACCCGCAATCAGCATTAATAAAATGCTTTGCTAATGGCCTCGTGGCGCAACTGAATAGCGCATCTGATTACGGCTCAGAAGGTTACTGGTTTGAATCCAGTCGAGGTCACAAAATTTAAAAAACGCTCAAGAATCTTGGGCGTTTTTTATTTAAGATTTTCATTAAAACTCTTTCAGGGATTTACAGGTACATTACTTGGAGCCATTCCATATTTTTTCTTAAAAGCAAACGAAAAATGCGAAAGGTCTTCAAAGCCGGCTTCAAGATAAACTTCAATCGGTTTTTTCCTGTTCTCGGTCAAATGATAATAAGCCAGTTCCAATCGTTTATCGGTCAGCCACTTTTGCGGCGGAACATTAAAATATTTCCTGAAATCCCTGTTAAAAGTAGCTACGCTACGACCAGTCAGATAGCCTAATCTTTCAATCGGAATATTGAACATAAAATTCCGCTGCATAAAATCGACAAGATCAATTTTCCCCGGTTTTTCAAAATTTGCAAGTACCGCATCTACGCCTTTATCAATTTCCCGAAGAATACTGATTGCTTCAGTAATTTTCAGCGATGCGATATGTGCCGGAAATTCCCCTTTCATATCAAAATATGGCACTAATGAAGCCAAGCAGCTTTCCAGTAGCGGATGATTGTTAAAACTGATTATCGTATTTTCATTATGGCTTATGTGTGCTATATCAACATTAGCATAATATTCTCTTAACCGCTTGTCTGACAAATGCATAACAACTGTTTTATGAGGTTGGCCATTTTTCGGATAATTGATTATTGTTGCCAGCAAATTACGGGGTATAAGAAAAATATCTCCGGCCTGAAAGCAAAAACTTCTATCTGCCTGAATAATCCTGGTTTCGCCTGAAAGAAACCATATCAGCATGTGATCGTCGAAGACAAGGTCTGATTTGAACAATTTGTCCTCATAGCTTGAAAGCTTAATCTCATTGGTAAGATATTTCGAAATGTGTTTCATAACTAGTAGCCTTCATCTTATTAAGATCGTTAATATGGTGTTTTCAAAATTAATTTACATTAAAAGTTATTCCCGTCAATTTTTCACTTAGCGTCCATAGGCGCTTTGCGCTTGATTCGTCTAATGAATATTCTTTTACACCTTCGGATACCGCATCTCCACAAGCCAACAGGGCCACATCCGAATTCTCACAATACACGCCGCCTTTATCATTAAGAGCGGGGCTTGTAGCACACCAGACCGTAGTTGCCGCACCTTGGGCAACGGTCTTTAGGGACGATGCAATTTCTGGCAATATATTTCCTTCTGCATCACAAAATCCCATTTGCTGAAATAATTCCAATGATGCTTCCCTGCCCAATTCAGTTCCTCCTATTGATCCCGGATGCAACGAAAAAACACTTACATTAAAAGGTTTTGCGCGACTGTCAAATTCTGCTGAAAACAAATTTACTGCAGTTTTTGATTGTCCATAAGCCTCTAATGTCTGGTAATCGCGATGCAGAAAATTAGGATCTTCAAAATTAAAAGGTGCAAATTGATGGCCTTGTGAGGAAACATTTACAACTCTTGCTCCATTTGCACTTTTAAGCGCGTGCCATAGCCTTGCCGTAAGCTGAAATTGCGCCAGGTAATTCGTAGCCAATTGCGATTCAATCCCGCGATTATCCCTTCGTAGCGGAACCCACATAATCCCAGCATTATTGATCAGC
>CAZSDN010000166.1:0-3647 GCA_964605595.1 uncultured Flavobacterium sp.
ATCCGAATCAACCATGGAAAACCTGAAAGTGGCTTTCGGAAAAGACAAGATTTCTGTTAAGCCAAACGGAATCCTCGACAACCTGACGCTCCATTATCCAAACGAAGCCGCACGCCATAAACTGCTTGATGTTGTTGGTGATTTGGCTTTGATCGGAACAAGAATCAAAGGAAAAGTTATCGCAAACAAACCCGGCCATTTTGTAAATACGCAGTTTGCAAAGAAAATGGCTAAAATAATCAAGATTGAGCAACGAAACCATGTTCCGGTTTACGATTTGAATCAGGAACCTTTGATGGACGTAAACAAAATCATGAGTATGTTGCCGCACAGGCCGCCATTTTTGTTGGTTGATAAGATTTTTGAGTTAAGCGATACGCATGTGGTCGGACTTAAAAATGTTACAATGAACGAGCCGTTTTTTGTTGGGCATTTCCCTGACGCGCCTGTTATGCCTGGAGTTTTGATTGTTGAAGCAATGGCACAATGTGGTGGAATATTGGTTTTAAGCACAGTTCCGGACCCCGACAATTACCTGACTTTCTTTATGAAAATAGATAATGTGAAGTTTAAATACAAAGTACTTCCGGGTGATACGCTTGTTTTTAAATGTGATCTGATTTCACCAATTCGCCGCGGAATCTGCCATATGCAGGCGAATGCATACGCGAATGGAAGACTTGTTGCTGAAGCTGAACTGATGGCTCAAATTTCTAAAAAACAATAAGTCAAACTGAAACAAAAAGAATTCGGCGCAGACTAAAACAGTAATATAAAAATAAAACAACGAATGGAATGCGCATTTAAAAATGTAAATTACATTTGAATTAAAATATATCGACAATGAATCAACCGTTAGCATATGTCCACCCCGGCGCCAAAATCGCAAAAAATGTAGTAATCGAACCGTTTACAACAATCCATAACAATGTAGTTATTGGTGACGGAACCTGGATTGGCTCGAACGTAACTATTATGGAAGGCGCGCGTATCGGTAAAAATTGCAATATTTTTCCGGGTGCGGTTATTTCCGCAGTTCCTCAGGATCTGAAATTTGGCGGTGAAGAATCACTTGCGATAATCGGAGATAATTGTACTATACGTGAATGCGTTACGATAAACAGAGGAACTATTGCTTCCGGTCAAACCGTAATCGGGGATAACTGCCTGATTATGGCTACAGCTCACGTCGCCCACGATTGTCACATTGGACATAATGCTATAATTGTAAATGGAGTGCTTTTAGGCGGACATGTAACAGTTGGTAATTTTGCAATTATCGGCGGATTATCGGCCGTTCATCAGTTTATCAGTATTGGCGATCACGCAATGATTTCTGGTGGTTCACTGCTAAGGAAAGATGTTCCGCCTTACACTAAAGCTGCAAAAGAACCGCTTTCCTATGTTGGAATTAATTCTGTTGGCTTGAGGAGAAGAGGTTTTACAACCGAGAAAATTAGAGAGATTCAGGAAATTTACAGGATACTTTATCAGAAAAATTACAACACGTCTCAGGCAGTAAGCATTATTGAAGCTGAAATGGAGGCAACTCCTGAACGAGACGAAATCCTTGCTTTTATCAAAAATTCTTCACGAGGAGTGATGAAAGGATATACGGGTAATTACTAATTCAAAATTTAAAATTCACATTTAAAATAAAAACAAATAATGGCATCTACATCAGATATTAGAAACGGATTATGCATTAAGTTCAATCATGATATTTATAAAATCATCGAATTCCTTCACGTTAAACCAGGCAAAGGACCGGCTTTCGTCAGGACAAAACTAAAAAGCCTTACAAACGGAAAAGTATTGGACAACACATTTTCTGCTGGTCATAAAATTGAAGAAGTGCGTGTCGAAACTCACGAATTCCAATATTTATATGCTGAAGGCGACTTATATAATTTCATGCACAATGAAACCTATGAGCAAATCCAGCTGAACAAAGCTATTCTTGATGCTCCGGACTTGCTGAAAGAAGGAACATCTGTTAAAGTAATCATCAACGCTGAAACGGAAGCACCACTTTCTGTAGATATGCCGGCTTCTGTTATCCTTGAAGTTACGTATTCTGAACCGGGTGTAAAAGGAAACACTTCTACAAATGCAACCAAGCCTGCAACTGTAGAAACAGGAGCAAATGTAAACGTTCCGTTGTTCATCAATGAAGGTGATAAAATTAAAATCGATACAGCTACAGGTTCTTACATGGAGCGTGTTAAAGAATAAAATAAATAAAATCCGGATATTGAAGTACTTTCGATATCCGGATTTTTAAAATATGCTTATGAAATTCCCTAAAGCTTATCCTTTACATGAAATAGCCAAACTCATTAATTCTGAGTTTGTTGGCGATAAAAACTTCCAAGTTTACGGAATGAATGAAATTCATGTTGTTGAACCCGGAGATATTGTTTTTGTCGATCATCCGAAATATTATGACAAAGCATTAAAATCGGCGGCAACAATTGTTCTTATCAATAAAGAAGTTGATTGCCCTGAAGGAAAAGCATTGCTTGTTTCTGATGATCCATTTAGGGATTTCAATAAATTGACAAATCATTTCAAGCCATTTCAATTTTCGAATTCGGCGATTTCTCCATCAGCTAAAATAGGTGAGGGAACCGTAATCCAGCCAAATACTTTTATTGGTAATAACGTTATTATCGGAAAGAATTGCTTGATTCATTCAAACGTTTCCATATACGACCACACGGTAATCGGCGATAATGTAATCATACATGCGGGGACAATCCTTGGTGCCGATGCTTTTTATTACAAAAAACGACCGGAAGGTTTCGACCAGCTAATATCGGGAGGGAGAGTTGTAATTGAAAATAACGTTGGAATTGGCGCGCTTTGTACCATCGACAAAGGAGTTACCGGAGATACAACCATCGGTGAAGGAACTAAATTGGATAATCAGGTTCACGTTGGGCATGATACCGTTATCGGAAAAAAATGCCTTATCGCATCACAAACCGGAATTGCCGGATGTGTTATCATTGAAGACGAAGTAACACTTTGGGGCCAGGTTGGAACGACAAGCGGTATAACCATCGGTACAAAAGCGGTTGTAATGGGGCAAACGGGCGTGACAAAATCTGTTGAAGGCGGTAAAACCTATTTTGGCACGCCGATAGAAGAATCGCGCGAAAAACTTAAACAGCTCGCAAATATTAAAAAGATCCCGGAAATTCTCAATAAATTACAATAAAATGACCGCTAAAAAACTTGTTCAGGATTTTTATAAATCAGATGCGCTTATTGATGCCGCAATCATGAATGATTATCTACATCCGGAATTTATTCTTGAATGGAATAGCAGTACCGGATTTATTAAAATGAACCGTGAAGATATTCTTAATCTGACAGATAAACTGAACAAGGCCTATGTTCGTTCAAAAGTGCGTATTTCTCATTTTGTCAACGATGGAAGTACAGTCGCTATCCGATATGCGCACTATGTAAAAACTATTGAAAACCCTCGTGAAGAAATGCATTTGGCAGATTTCTTTATAATTTGGGAAATAAAAGACGGGAAGCTTTATCGCGGTTACCAAATGAGCCAGCCGGCTTAAATTAATTTAAGGAAAAGGCCGAAATATTGCCTTTAAAAGCCTATTTTTGCAACACAATTT
>CAZSDN010000167.1:0-3595 GCA_964605595.1 uncultured Flavobacterium sp.
GCTTGACAAGGTGTATTCCGAGCTTTGCCGGTTTCCTGGCAAGAAAACAGAAGTAGATAACCTCGTTAATTTTCGGCTTCTGGAGATAATGCCCTTTCCTGAAGATAACGAAACCATTAAAAGAGAGTACCTCCACATTAAGAAATATATGTTCAAAGGCGATGGTGAATCGGCCTGCCTGGCGGTGGTTCGGCATACAAAGGACATTCTGGCCAGCAGTAATTTGAAAGACATCGCGCAATACTGTAAAATGCATTCTTTAGCGTATTTGACCACTATGGATTTTCTATGTGAGGCAAAAAAGACGGGAATAATGAGTGAGTCGGCATGCGATGCGTTTATTGCAAAAGTAAAAGCCGCAGGGAGTAAACTTCCTGTTAACAAGATTTCGGAATACAGATGTAGCAGTTGAAATGTTCTGAATACCAAAACCGAGTAAGTTCAGGCACTGTCAGAACCCAAATGACAGATATTCCTCACAATAGCAGCTCAGCGGAAATTTTTGATGTCAAGACGCTTATTTCCCAATCGGGAAATTTTCAACTTTGCTAAAAAAGCAACTAATGAAACCCAACTTTGAAATAGAATTACTACCGGAAGCAATTGAGTTTTTAGAAAGCCTGGATCATAAAGCAAGAGAAAAATTTATTATAACCTCAGGAAATCTCAAGCAAAAATAATTATGGAAATCAATAAATTTAAGACGGTTCCGCTTGAAACCATGCTTGACAAGCACATTGGCAAACGTGGAACGGAAGGGCGTGAAGCCTTTGAGAGCGAGTTAAGAATTGACTTGCTGGGGCAGGCCATTAAGCAGGCAAGACAGGAACGTAATTTAACACAGGAGCAATTAGGCGAGCTGGTGGGTGTACAGAAAGCACAGATCTCCAAGATTGAAAACAGTGCAAAAAACGCACGGTTTGAAACGATATTAAAAGTGTTTGATGCATTGGGTGCGAAAGTGAACTTTAAAGTGGAGCTTGCTTCTGATTTCTCACCTGTTCAATAGATTGATTTTTTGCCGTCTTAGGCTTGCTAAACTTTAGAATGTAGTTCTCATTGTGCCTTAATGAGTTGTTCAAGCCGGGCAATCATTTCGTCTTTTTCTTTCAGCATACGCTCGTATAGTTCGACCATTTTTTCAAGAGGGTTGAAAGTGCATTGCTCGAATCTCTGATAAGCAACAACATTGGTAACCCCATGATTGGCGCCTTCATTGTTGTTTTGGATATGTTTCCTCATCAAAATTCTGAATGGCTTCCACCGGAATTTTCAATGCCCCGGAGATTTGCTGTAACAATGCAGTATCAATGGTTTCTTTCTGTTCGAGCAAGGAAACTTTTTGCTGGTTCCAGTCATCGCCCAACTCAAAGGCGAGGGCATCCTGCTTGATGCCGAGCATTTCGCGAAAGCGTTTTACGTTGCGTCCTTCATGGATTTTCTTAGCAGCCTGTGTCTATGCTCAAAAGTAGTTTGTGGTTATCAATCAGATAAGTTTTTGTACTTCTGATCGCTGGCTTAGATACATCAGAAGAATTACGAAAGTAGTGTTTCTTTAGGTAAAAGAACAAGTATAAGGTTAGGTAAAAAACGGGAGGATCGCTAATGTTTTGAGGTGAAATACGCACGAAATTATCTGTGGATAAGTTTTTGCGTAATGATGATGTGGATGATAGGGCAATATTCCTTTTTTACTCCGTTTTGGTGGAATGTAAGGCTTTACATAATCAGTATATAAATATAATTTTACGAGAGAGTGATTTTATCAAAGAGAGTTTGTAATAAGTACCGGTAAAGTGCTGAAAATGAATGTCTAGTTTAGATATTGGCACCTTTTCTGGTAAGTTGATTAACAAATACTAAATTTGTATCCGAATACTGCAATGATGTAATGGTATTTTTATATTATTGTTTTTTATATCTCTATAAACTATTTCTGCTGTGGTGTGTGTGGCTCTTTCTGCCCTGAAAGGACTGGAATGAAATTGTTGAAGGTATGCATTTCGTATTTTCAGAGAGGTGGTTTTGGGATTTATTATGGACTATATTGAATAAAAAATATTTAATATGCGAATCAGCTTATTTGTTATAAAGTATTGAATATATGTGGGTTACATGACAATTTTGTCTTTTGGGTTGTAAACTCAAAAGGTTCGTATATTTAAGAGTTAGCCGTCAGGCAACGGACGACCCAGCAACCAACTAACAGTCCAGACCTTTTTCAACTTCTTTCATCATTTTTTCAAGACGCTTTTTGACTTGTTTCAGTTGAAGAATTTTTGCTTCAATTTCATTGACTTTTGACGAAAACAACTTTTGTAGTTCTTCCGCATTGAGCGTTCCACCAAACCAACCATCTAAAATTTTCTTTATTTCGGACAAGGTGTAACCGACTTCTTTGGCTTCCGCAATAATTTCCAATCGTTCAATTACGCTTTCATCGTAATCTTTATAGTTGTTGGTTTTTACGTTTTCGTCCGACAAACCTTGTATCAAACCAAGATTTTCGTAGTAACGCAAAGTATGTATCGTTACCCCTGTTTTCTTTGACAATTCATTTATTAACATACGCTTTCTTTATTGTTGAAAAATATATATTAAGTATAGACTATACTCTATACTTGTAGGTTGTAAAAGTAAGACATATTTTTGCACGGACAAAATAATTTATCACGAAACGGAATAAAGAATAATGGACAAATGGTTCGTGTAATCAAAATACTGAAACGAATGACAATAATAATAGTAAGCAGTTTAGTTCTTATTGGGGTTGTAGCTTTCTTTGTTTTACAACAACCACAATTTGGAAAAGCACCAAGTGGCGAACGATTGGAACAAATAAAACAATCGCCTAATTATAAGGACGGAAAATTTCAAAACCGATTTCCTACGCCAATGCTTCCCGAAGGCTATACAATGGCAGGCGAAGTTTACAGGACATTTTTTAAAAATAACCCCCGAAAATTTCCAACTGATAGTTTTCCGTCTGTAAAAACAGATTTGCTAAATCTTCCTATAGATAGCAATATTTTAGTGTGGTTCGGGCATTCATCTTATTTTATGCAAATTGACGGTAAGCGTTTTTTGATTGACCCTGTTTTAAGCGGTTCGGCATCGCCAATGCCTTTCGGTGTAAAATCGTTTAAAGGAACAGACATTTACACAACTGACGACATTCCCGAAATAGATTACTTATTGATTTCTCACGACCATTTTGACCATGTAGATTATAAAACCATTATGCCGTTGAAGGCGAAAATCAGAAATATTATCTGTGGTTTGGGAGTAGGCGAACATTTTGAATATTGGGGATTTGACACCAATAAGATTATTGAAAAAGATTGGGACGAAACAGTGAACGTTGGAGAAAATTATCATATCCATACAGCAACCGCAAAACACGGTTCGGGTAGATTTAAAACAACAAATCATACATTGTGGTTGTCATTTATTATTGAAGCTCCTACGTTCAAAGTTTACGTGGGTGGCGACAGCGGTTATGATACACATTTTGCGGACATAGGGAAAAAGTTCGGCTTATTTGATTTGGCAATATTGGACAACGGACAGTACGGACAGGAAGAATTTGGTATGA
>CAZSDN010000168.1:0-3582 GCA_964605595.1 uncultured Flavobacterium sp.
AAACTACAACGGGCGTTCATCGTTTGTATGAAAGAATGAAAAACGGAACTTTGGTAATGCCTGCAATCAATGTAAATGATTCGGTTACCAAGTCGAAGTTTGACAACAAATACGGCTGTAAAGAATCGGCTGTTGATGCGATTCGCCGTGCAACTGACGTAATGTTGGCCGGAAAAAGAGTTGTAGTTTGCGGATATGGCGATGTTGGAAAAGGAACTGCCGCTTCTTTCCGTGGCGCTGGTTCTATCGTAACTGTAACTGAAATCGATCCGATTTGTGCTTTACAAGCGGCTATGGACGGATTTGAAGTTAAGAAATTAAACACTGTTGTTGCAAATGCTGATATCATCATCACAACCACAGGAAATAAAGACATTGTTTTAGGTTCGCATTTCGAGCAAATGAAAGATAAAACCATCGTTTGTAACATTGGCCACTTTGATAATGAAATCGATATGGCTTGGTTGAATAAAAACCACGGTGCTTCTAAAATCGAAATCAAACCACAGGTTGATAAATATACAATCGCCGGAAAAGATATCCTTATCCTTGCCGAAGGCCGTTTGGTAAACCTTGGTTGCGCTACTGGCCACCCGAGTTTCGTAATGAGTAATTCATTTACAAACCAGACTTTGGCTCAATTGGAATTGTGGAACAACAGTGCGAACTACAAAAACGAGGTTTATATGCTTCCGAAGCATTTAGATGAAAAAGTAGCTGCTTTGCACCTTGCTAAATTAGGCGTTGAGTTGGAAACATTGAGAGAAGACCAAGCTGCTTATATTGGTGTTGAAGTTCAAGGCCCGTTTAAACCGGAATATTACAGATACTAATTTGTAAGATATTAGAATCCAGATATATAAAAAAACCCTGCTTCGGCGGGGTTTTTTTGTTTTTATTGAAAATCATCTTATATTGCTATAACTTTAACAAAACCAAACATGAGAACAATTGTATTTTTATGTATGTTTTTATTGGCAAATATGGCTCAGGCAACGTCAATCTTTGAATTAAAAATCCAAATGGACGAGAAGCTTGAGGGAACGTACTCAGCCCTCCTGAATAAAAAGAGTACCATTCATTTTATAATGGTAAAGAATTATAAAACTAAAAAATACGCTCTCAGGCCTTTCCTGATCGATGAATATTCAAAAGTCACTCCGTTTAAACCCTATGTTTCAAAGCGTATGTCGAGCATCATTTCGTACCATGTCAATGGAAACGTTATAAGCCTTATAGGCCACAATGATGACAAAAAAGAATTGCTGTTCATTGATTACAATTTATCGACAGGAGAATTTATCACCTCAAAACAAGAACAAAAGATTCCGTATGCGCACATTTTCAGGCTTAAGGATAAAACGCTGATTATTGATTTCGACAAAAAGAACAATATTTTATCCGTAAATACAATTACATCTTCAGAAAAAAAGGAAACTACAGAAATCCTTATCCCGAAAGGAAAATTAAAATTTTTCAGAAAACTTGCAGAAAAAAATCCGGAATCGATAAATCAAAATGAATACGTAAAACACGGTTCGATTTCAGACACAAAATCCTACCTCATAAACAACAGAATTTTTTATACAATTACAGATGGTGGTAAGGATGTCCAGGTTTTTCAGTTTGATCTCGATAAAAAAACAGATTTCGAGTATGCGGCAATACCTACGGGTTTTCCGATGGCAAATAAAAATAGCGGGAATTATTTATACGACGACAAACTGGCGATTATTGGTACTGAAAAAGAAAATATGATCCTGAATATTTATGACCTGAAAACATTTTCGCTTCAAAATTCATTTTCTTTCAGGGATGCCTTAAAATCGGCCATCAGCAATGATTCTGTCAATAAATATTTGAGAACTGTGGGCAAAACTTATATGAGGCCAACGTTGACACTGAATAAAACCGTGCAAAATAAAATCGCCGTTCATATTGACCAGGTTAACTCGACGGAATATTCGTATAATTTTAACTGGTGGTTCCAGCATTGGTTTTTTCAGCAGCAAATGTGCCAACAACAACCACACATGCGCCAGGTACAAATGTCGGATCCGAGAGGATTTGGGCCTTCCGATCCGGGGGAATACTATATGGGAGAAATAAAATTAAGGAAGAAAACAACGTCCCTGGATTTTGTATTGGAACCCGATTTTAAAACTTTAAATACCGATAAGCAGGAATTGGTCTTTGCTGAGATTGACAGGGATAAATATTTGCAAAAATTCAACGATAATAAAACCATTAAAGAATTTTCTTCTGAATTTACCGAAACTGAAATACGCTATCTATACCTGAACACAAAGAGCAAAACCCTGATAATAGAAACTGAAAAACTGTAAACTGTTTGCTTATTAATAAAAATTTAATTTTTGCCAAAAAAGATTTCCGTAACTTTAAGTAACTAAAAACTTTTAATTATGAGAAAACTAACCTTAACATTAGGCCTTTGCGCGCTGGTTTTAACTATATCGTGCAAGAAAGAAACAGTGACAGAAACTGAAACCACAATACATTCTGACGGTTCGACTACAACCGAAACGACTACAGATACAAATTATGAATTGAGTTCGGATAAAGCCGAAGCGGCATATGAAAAAGCCAAACAGGATTTAAAAGAAGCTCGTGAAAAAGGCGACAAGGAAGCTGAACGCATTGCACAGGAAACCGCCGACAACGCAAAAGCAGCATGGGAAAAAACCAAATCCGCTACAAAAGAAGCCGGCAAGGACTTGAAAGACGGATACAATGAAACGCTTGAAAAAGCTAAAGTTGATTAATCGTTCAACAAAATTTCACAAACAAAAACCCCGTTTCAATGAAACGGGGTTTTAATATTATTTTTAAGAGCAATTCTTAAGCTTCGAACGGAAGAACAGAAACAAATGATTTGTTATCACCTTTTTTCTGGAACTTCACAATTCCGTCAACTTTTGCGTGTAATGTATGATCTTTACTGATATACACATTTTCGCCTGGATTGTGCTTAGAACCTCTTTGTCTTACGATGATGTTCCCTGCGATAGCAGCTTGTCCTCCATAAATCTTAACACCTAAACGTTTCGATTCTGATTCTCTACCATTCTTGGAACTACCGACACCTTTCTTGTGAGCCATGACGTATTAGTTTTAAATGTTAATTATTCTTGTGTATCGTCTTCTTTTTTAGCTTTTGGAGCTTTTTTAGCTTTTGGAGCTTCTGCTTCTACAACTTCTTCAGTTGCCGGAGCTGCTTCTTTCTTAGCTGCTGCTTTCTTAGGAGCTGCACCAAGAATTCCTGAAATTTGGATTTGAGTCAAATACTGACGGTGTCCGTTTCTTTTTTTGTAACCTTTTCTTCTTTTCTTTTTGAAAACGATTACTTTGTCTCCTTTTAAGTGTTGTAACACTTTAGCTTCTACTGAAGCACCTTCTACAGCCGGGGCGCCTAAAGTGATTGTGCCATTGTCATCTAATAAAAGAACTTTGTCAAAAGAAACTTTTGAACCTTCTTCATTAGATAAACGATTAACATAAACCTTTAAGTCTTTGCTTACTTTAAATTGTTGCCCTGCTATCTCTACGATTGCGTACATAACA
>CAZSDN010000169.1:0-3518 GCA_964605595.1 uncultured Flavobacterium sp.
GTTCCCTACGAAGAAAAGATTATACCCGTAAAAACGGCAGACATTGCTTACCTATACAATACCAGTGGCGCTACAGCATTGGTAACAACTCAAAATTTTTCTTATGAAATCAACAAATCGCTTGATGCCATAATGACAAGATTGGATCCACGACAATTTGTAAGAGCTAACCGGCAGTTTATAGTTGCTAAAGATGCTATTGAAAGTTTAACTGTTTGGATGGACAATCGGTTAGTGGTGAATTTGCTGGTTACAACGCCTGAACGAATTTATATTGCAAAAAATAAAGCAAGCGAATTCAAATCGTGGTTTGCTGAAGAATAAAATTCGATAACCCCAACGATGTTTGAATCCCTTTTTCAAGTCAATGTATCATTTTTCTGATTTCTGCTATACGATCTATGTCCGCGGAAAGATAAGACTGTGGCCAACGTAGAATTCTGGAAAATCGCAAAGCAACGCCCGATTTATGGCGGTTACTAAATGCGATTCCTTCAAAGGCTATCTCAAATACCAGCTCTGGTTTAACCGTTCGTACCGGTCCGAATTTTTCTATTGCATTTTTGTTGACAAATTTGCTTACTTCCTGAATTTCTGCATTTGTCAATCCCGAATACGCTTTTGCAATTGTAACAAGCTTATCATCATCCCATACAGCAAATGTATAATCGGTATAAAATCCACTTCTTCGTCCGGTTCCCTTTTGTGCGTAAATCAATACTGCATCAATGGTCAACGGATCTATTTTCCATTTCCAACATTCTCCCTTTTTACGACCTGAATGATATATAGAATTCGTATGCTTCAGCATAACAGGGAGTGATAGATTGAATGTTAATTTGTAAATCTGCGTAATGCTAAAGTTCACTTCGAACGGTATGTATTGTGTTCCGGGCAAGTTTTACATTGATCCGTGGAAACCGGTGGATTATGCAGTGATTACACATGGGCATGCAGACCATGCCCGGCCGGGTATGCAACGTTACCTCTGCCATAATTTTAGTGTGCCGATTTTAAAAAATAGAATAGGTGAGACGATAGGTGTACAGGGTATTGGGTACAACGAAAAAATTGAAATAAATGGAGTCAATGTATCACTGCATCCTGCCGGACATATTATAGGTTCGGCGCAGATTCGGATGGAATACCAAGGGAAAATTGTAGTTGTATCCGGAGATTACAAAGTACAGCATGATGGGTTATCCACGCCTTTTGAGACGGTGCAATGCCATGAATTTGTTACAGAAAGTACATTTGGCTTACCGATATACAATTGGATTGGTACAGATGAGATGAGCACACAAATGCAAAATTGGGTATTGCAAAATCAACGTAATAATAAAACGTCTGTGTTTATCGGCTACTCGCTGGGCAAAGCGCAACTTTGGAAGGGATTGCTGCATTGTTTGTACACTATTCCATCGGAAAACTCAATCAGGCATATGAAAGTGCGGGAATTTAATTACCAGCTTATCAAACAGTGGATTTTAGAGGAGATGTAAAATGTTTGGATAAGGGAATTGTTATTTTGCCGCCTTCACTGACATTATGCATTCTTCTTCATGAAGTCAACCCAATTACTACTTTCACGATACTCCACAATTGAACTGGCCTGGCTCTCCTGCTTAAAGTTCAAGGTTAAATGAGCCACATCCATTTGGATTTTGAAAAGACTGTTATCTATCAATTGTTTATGAAATCCTCTTCCCTGCAGTTCCAACACATAATCCATACAAATAAGTCTGGCTATGATTTTACCCAGATCGACCCGTTTTCGTTGTGAAAAATTGGACGCCACATCAAAACGGAGGTACTGACTAAAGTGTACTACAGACTGACTGGTTAGCTCAAACCGAGAAAGAAAACTATAAAAATTTGTTTCTTTTTTTTCTTTCATTTTTTTCAAAATAATTTCAGCGATCTGGGTATAGAGCATTTCGTTAGAGCCTTCAAATATTTGAAAGGGTCTGCTGTCCACTATACCCCTACCCACAATGTGACCCATACGATGTGATGCCTTTAGAGTTGGAAGAAATCATGAAAATATATTTTCTTATATGGAAATTCTACAAGCCCGTAAAAATCTCCGTACGAACCAGATAACAGAAGAGTTTTTTGAAAAAATCGCGAGACGAAATCTCCTAATGCTTAAATATGTTGAAGGAGAAACAGGCCGAGACGAAATTCGAAAATTTACGCTGATGACATGAAGAATATTTCATTCAAAAGCGCTGCTGGCAGCCATCTTTTACAGGTATAATACCAGACAAGTCATAATAGATATGGATGAAGAAAAGAGAGGATCGATTATGATTGGAATAAAGATATTTTTAGAGTGCTTTGAAAAAGTATAATAGGTAGACCCAAACTTCGTACAAAGGGCTTCAAAAGTGGTGTTGAAGTGCTCAGGTGTGCGAAAATAAAAAAGCAACAAACATTGATTTGTTAAAAAAAGTTGAAAATGGCTCGTGCCAATCCTGGTAATTATAATTAGGCTAATATAGTAATATAAGATAATTTGGAATGGAATTTGGATAATAGCTTATATTATTCCACTTCTAAATTGCTCAGCCATGAAAAAAAAGTTGACAGGTAAAAGTAATGTCAAAACGAAGGTTTATCTTGTTGATAACGACAATAAATTGCTCACTACTAACGATGGGGTTCCTATCTTTGATAACAACAATACATTAAAAACAGGAAACAGGGGTCCGTCATTACAACAAGATCATATCTACTTTGATAAACTCATGCACTTTGACCGTGAACGGATTCCGGAAAGGGTGGTACATGCAAGAGGTTCCGGTGCACATGGTATTTTTGAAGCCACTGCAGATGTGTCTAAATATACGACAGCCGACTTTTTGAAGAAAGGGAAAAAAACACCTGTTTTCGTTCGCTTTTCAACGGTTGCCGGTTCCAAAGGGTCTACCGATTTGGCCAGAGATGTGAGAGGATTTTCAGTAAAATTTTATACTGAAGAGGGTAACTACGATTTAGTGGGTAATAATATCCCCGTTTTCTTTATACAGGATGCCATGAATTTTCCGGATCTGGTACACGCTGTAAAACCAGAACCCGATAAAGAGATACCGCAGGCAGCCTCGGCCCACGATACTTTCTGGGATTTTGTTTCCCTAATGCCGGAGTCGGCACATATGGTAATGTGGGCAATGTCCGACAGGGCTATTCCCCGAAGTTTACGCACCATGGAAGGTTTTGGCGTGCATACATTTAAATTCGTTAATAAACAAGGGAAAGCCACTTTTGTGAAATTCCACTGGAAACCACGGTTGGGCGTACATGCAGTAAGCTGGAACGAAGCACAAAAAATATCTGGATTCAATTCTGATTTTCATCGCGAGGATTTATGGGAAGCCATTGATAAAGGCAGCTTTCCCCAGTGGGATTTGGGCGTTCAGTTGATTCCCGAAGAAGATGAACTGAAATATTCGTTTGACCTACTAGATCCTACTAAAATAGTTCCGGAAGAGTTAGTGCCTGTTAAAATAATTGGC
>CAZSDN010000170.1:0-3474 GCA_964605595.1 uncultured Flavobacterium sp.
AATTTCAACGCCGCGGTTAATTGGCCCCGGATGCATGATTATGATTTCTTTGTTTAAAGAATCAAGCAGTTTTTTATCGACGCCGTACTGTTGGGCATATTCGCGCGTTGATGGAAAATAACTAACGTCCATTCTTTCGTTTTGCACACGAAGCATATTAGCAACATCACACCAATTCAATGCTTTACGCAAATCCGTTTCAACTTTTACTCCAAGGCTTTCAATGTGTTTTGGAATAAGGGTTTTTGGCCCGCATACTTTAACTTCAGCTCCTTGCATCCGTAGCGCGTAAATGTTGGAAAGCGCAACTCTGGAATGCAGGATATCTCCCACTATCACTACTTTTTTCCCTGCAACATCGCCGAGCTTTTCACGGATGGAAAAACTATCCAGTAAAGCTTGGGTTGGATGTTCATGCGCACCGTCACCGGCATTTATGATACTTGCTTTTACATTGCGGGAAAGAAAATAGGCCGCTCCTGGATGCGAATGACGCATGACAACCATGTCTACTTTCATCGAAAGGATATTGTTGACTGTATCGATTAATGTTTCCCCTTTTTTAACTGAAGATTGGGCCGCAGAAAAACTGATTACATCGGCCGAAAGCCTTTTTTGAGCAAGCTCGAAAGATAATTTTGTGCGGGTACTGTTTTCAAAAAATATATTGGCAATTGTAATATCACGAAGCGACGGTACTTTTTTAATCGGGCGGTTTATAACTTCTTTAAAATGGTCGGCAGTTTCAAAAATAAGGTCAATATCTTTTTTCGTGATATATTTGATTCCTAACAGGTGATTTACGCTTAACTCAGTCATTTTAATGTATCTGTTGTATATTGTTGGTTGTTGGGATAAGAAGGACGACATCTTCGCCGTCATTTTCGATCCATGAAACTTTTACCTTTTCGTCATTTATAGCGTCTACCTGCCGTCCGCGATAATCGGGTTGTATAGGCAAATGGCGGCTAAAACGACGGTCAATCAATACTAAAAGCTCAATTTCTGAAGGCCTGCCAAACGATTGGATTGCCGTCAATGCCGAGCGGATGCTCCTTCCGGTATACAAAACATCATCGATGAATATCACTTTTTTTCCTTCAACAAGAAAATCGATTTGAGTCTTATTGGCTTCCAGTGGTTTTTCCGTTCGCCGAAAATCATCCCTGAAAAATGTAATATCAAGATATCCTAATCCGATATTGCTGATTTTATAATCCTTTTCTAAAATCAATTTGAGCCTTTCGGCAAGAAAAGTACCCCGTGGTTGGATTCCTATCAAAATAGTATTAGAAAAATCAAGGTGTTTCTCGATTAACTGACACGCCAAACGATGCAGAATGATAGTAACTTCTTTTGAAGTGAGCAATACTTTTTGACTCATAATGAAGCGTGATGTTTGGTGTGTAAAGATATGCTTTTTTTATTAACGGTAAAATCCAAAAAGGCGGTGGCTTTGCTAAATTTATGATAAAAGCAATTTAATCCTTAATTGGATTTAGTAAATTTATGTAAGCACAAACTGAACTTAAACAACCAAAAAACATTAATTATGAAAAATCACATCAGTAGAATCTGCGCTTTATTCATCATTCTTTTTACTTTCACAAGCTGTGAACTTATTGGAGATATTTTTCAGGCCGGTATGGGCGTCGGAATATTTTTAGTAATTGCCGTATTAGCAGTTATAATTTATATAATAAGCCGTTTTAAAAAGTAACTGCGGTTTTACATACAAAAGGCAATCAGATTACAGAATTTGATTGCCTATTTTTTTGCCTGATAAAATTTATTAAATTTGAACAGCCAGAAAACGAAACTCCTGTATGAAAATCAAGAACATCTTCACCTTTTCATATTTTTTGAAAAGTGTCTTTGCGCTATCGTTATTCATTTTAGCATTCATTTCATATATATCCTACCGGCATTCAAGCGCGCTTTCTGATTCGAATAAATGGGTCATGCACACCTATGAAGTGCAAATGAGGCTCGAACAGCTTTTTTCGCTTTTAAAAGATGCTGAAACCGGACAGCGAGGGTTTATCATCTCACAGAATAAAGTTTTTTTAAAACAATATGAAGGATCTTTTGAAAAAGCCAAAAGCATTTTTAAGGATATGCAAACCTTAATGGAAGACAGCCAGGTTCAGAAAAATAAGCTCGTAATCCTTAACAGGCTTATTGACGAACGGTATACCTATTTTGAAGCAGGGCTGAATGTAAACCCATCCGATCCTAACTACATGACAAAATTAAGCTGGAATTTATCAGACGGCAAAAAAACCATGGATCAAATTCGCACCTTAATCAATGAAATGATTGCTTTAGAAAAAGTATACCTGAAGCAACGCCAGAAACAATATGCGAACGATATTTCATTTACACCGGTTTTTACTTTTTTACTGCTTTCCTTTTCGCTTGTTGTGCTGGTTTTTTCATATGTCAAGATTAATAAAGATTTCTTTTTTCTTAAAAAATCAAACCAACAGTTGCTTCTGGCAAACGAATCCATACAACATGCCGAAAAAATAGGCCGTTTCAGTATGTGGCTTTGGGATTTAGAAACTGATAAATTTACTTATTCTGATAATCAATTCCGTCTTTTTGGTGCCGAACCCGGCAGTTTTGATCCAAGTACTGAAAATTTCCTCAAATATGTACATCCTGAAGACCAACATATAATTATACGGGGTGGAAATGAAATCCTCAAAGAAAACCGAATGTCACCTGAATTTTACCGCATTATCAGAGAAGACGGACAAACCAGGTACTTTAAATCGGTTGGTAAGCTCGTAATCAATAATGAAGGAAAGAAAACGCTGGTTGGTATCAATAGTGATATTACCGAACAACATTTGAGCAATCTTGAACTCGAAGAACAAAATTTCAAACTTGAACAAAGTGTGCGTGAATTAAAATCGTTTAATCATGTAGCCAGCCACGACCTTCAGGAACCTTTGCGGAAAATCCAGACTTTTCTGTCGAGGATTCCTGAAAATGACTGGGGTTCACTATCCGAAAAATCTAAGGAATATCTTAAAAAGAGCAGGCTTTCCGCACAGCGGATGCGAAAACTGATCGATGACCTGTTGTTGTTTTCGAGTACAAACAAATCTGAAAATGCATTTGAAAAAGCCAATCTTTCTATATTGCTTGAAAATGCAAAGCAGGATTTGTCCACAATAATTGATGAAGAAAATGCTACTATTGAAAGCGTAAAACTTCCTGAAATAAACTGTATTCCTTTCCAGATTCAACAGCTTTTTAGTAATATCATAGGAAATTCGTTAAAATATAATCTCCCCGGAACTGATCCTGTGATTAAAATTAACTGTGAAAAGATCAATGCTTCAGATTATCCGTTTGCAAAATCCATTTCAGCAAAATCCTATTACAAAATTACTTTTTCAGATAACGGGATGGGATTTGAACAGCAATATGCCGAAAACATTTTTGTACTTTTCAACCGGTTGC
>CAZSDN010000171.1:0-3427 GCA_964605595.1 uncultured Flavobacterium sp.
TTTTTATCTTCACCGAAAATACTCAGTTCCAAAACCCGCAACAGCCGCAAAGCCATGGGACGTTACCAGCAATAGTAAAACAAACCGCAGTCCAAATGAAAGAAGTTATAAAATTATTGTTTGTATTAGTTTTCGTATTGTTTTCTTGCTCTGATAGACAAAAAAGCAAAATAGAAAAGAGTGCGGATAATGATACGTTACCAAAAGTCATTCGATTTAAACACGCAAAAGCAATAATTTTTCCTTCTGAATATGCAAAAAAAGTTTTAACTCATTCTACAAAGATTACAGGCGTTTTTACTCCAGACGAAAAAACGATTTCCTACATCGAAGAAAATTTACCTTCCAATTTTGATTCAATACTTGCTCCTTACCAAAAAAATTCGAGTTTGCGTTTATTTAGAAAAGATTTACCAAAATATGACAAGCAATTTTTGGGCTACATAAATTCGAAAAAAGATAGTCTTATCGTAGGACTAATATTTAATTTTGAATCTGATCCTTATAAAATAAAGAACAGAATCGAAAAAGAATTTTTACCTTGCGCGGATGGGTGGTGCTATACTAACACATGTGAATTTGTATTTTATAAAACTTCAAGACGATTTGGAGACGCGTCGTCCAAATAGAACTACTGCTGGTAACAGCGGTTTTGCGCTATTGCTTGGAATAAATCGCCGCACGATTTTATTCCAAAATTTCTTTTTATCTTCACCGAAAATACTCAGTTCCAAAGCCCGCAACAGCCGCAAAGCCACGGGACGTTACCACGCATTTTTAAAACGTCTGTTGAAAAAAGCATTATAAAAAACTAATTTTCGAACATAACTTCTAAATTAGCTAACATAAAAATCAAAGGTATGATAGGTATATTAATTGTTTTACTAGTAATAGCAGTGGTGATAATTTATAAACTAAATGAAAACGTAGAGGACGATAAGCTTATAAAAAGTAACTATAAATGGAAAGAGCGAATAGAAACACTTAATGAAGCGATTGAAAAATTAAGTAACAAAGAGGAAAGAGAATTATCAGAAAGGGAAATTGCTAATGGTTTGCAAACAAATCAGGAAAAAGTCAAATCTTACACAGAAGAAATAATCAAATTACGACAATACATTTCCAATAATGAACTTTATCTTAAAGAAAAAGGAAAGCACTTGAATAAATAAATAATTAAAACGCATGGTAACAGCGGTTTTGCGCTATTGCTGCTTTAAGTTATGAAATTACATTTTTATTTTCTAATTTCGTCCAGTCCAGCCGAGCGAACGCAGTTCCAGATTTCCGCAACAGTCGCAAAGCCACAGGACGTTATGCCTAATTGTAAACAACTTTGGGGATAAAATAATATTCTTAAAAATTGTAATCTCGAATTTAAATTTATATTTACTTCAAATTCGAAGTTAAAACCGTATGATTGTATCAATTTTTTTAAGACATTTCAAGATATATAAAGGAATAAGCTTTATTCCATTGTCGGAGGGTTGTGGTTTTTCTAGTCTTATAGGGGAAAATGGAGTTGGTAAAAGCTCTGTTTTGGAAGCTATTGATTTTGCTATTAACAGAAAGAATAATCAAGATTGGCCAATAAATAATGAAGCAAAAGCAGAAAGCGGAATGAGTGGAACAAATATTCCATACATAGCGCCGATTTTTCTCATAAAAAAGGAAACCTTGAGAAATAGTCGAAAAGACGATCAGGAGTTCTTTGAAAAGGCTACAAAACTTTCGAAATTTTTATGGAATACAAATGTAAAAACGAAAGCGCTTTCACTTGAAGAATTTTACAATCATAGAGATGAACTTAAAAAGAATTATGATGAAAATGAATATTTTTTAATACTTATTGGCAAAAAATACAATGAAGCTGGAATATATTTTGGTTCATATCATAACTACCTTGATTTTATAAATCCTAATCCTCATTTAAAAAATGAAGAAAGCGAAGTCCAATCATATTTTAAAGGATTTTATGATTATATAATTTCACATTACTCCTACATTTATATTCCTGTGGAAACAGATGTTCATACATATACCAAACTCGAAACACAGGATATGCAGAAATTGATGGATAAAAACATTCAAACTGAAATTGAAAACGCTATCAAACCTGCCGTGCTAAAACAAATTAATAAAGATTTGGATACTTTCGTAAAAGATATTGAAAGCGTTTTAGAAATTTATGAATATAAGGGACATTACAAGAACAGTTTGACAATGCCAGATTTAGTTTCTAAGATTATTGAAGCTTATTTCTCTATTAAAGTTTTAAATAGAAAAACTGAAGATGGGAAAAGGATTCCAGTAAAAGAATTGAGTTCAGGCGAGAAAAGGAAAGCTTTAATAGATGTTGCATATTCGTTTCTGTTACGAAATAATGATAGAGAATCAAATATTATTCTTGCAATTGATGAGCCTGAAGCTTCGCTTCATATCTCAAGTTGCTATTCTCAATTCGAAAAATTAATTGGAATCAGTAAACGACATCATCAGATTATAATATCTACTCATTGGTATGGGTACTTACCTGTCGTAACAAATGGTAGTGCAACATCAATTAGAAAGAGTTCTAAAAATGAAATAAAGGTAGATTACTTTAATTTGTATAACTATCGTGAACAAATAACGCAATCTAGAAAACATTTTAAAGGAACTTTACCTTTAGACTATAATATAAAAAGCTATAATGATCTTGTTCAATCAATAATATTTTCATTACTGCAGGATGTACCTTATAATTGGATTATATGCGAGGGGCTTTCCGAAAAAATTTATTTTGAAGAAATGTTTAGCGAGCAGATCAATTCAAAAAATCTTAGATTACTTCCTTTGGGTAGTTATAAAGAAGTGAGGAAAATTTATTTATATCTAATTTCCCCAATAAAGGATCCTGACTATGAAATCAAAGGGAAAGTATTTTGCATCATTGATACCGACAACGAACGCGTTGAAGTTCCTTATGAAAAGAACAAAAATTTATACTTTGAAAGACTAATTGTTGATAAAGATAAAAACGCAGTATTAATCGATGTAAACAGTAATGTCACAAATCCACCAACAGAAATAGAAGATTGTTTGAATCCTATTTTATTTCTACAAACACTTATGGAGTTCAGCGACGAAGATCAAAAACTAAAACAAATTTTAAATTCCAATGTGATTCAGGAAGATGCTAAATGTTCAAGTGAATTTCTTGATTTGAAAAGTAGTGAAAAGAAAACGATAAAGGATTTTTTTGATGGAAATGAAGGATATAATAAAATCAGATTTGCTAAAAAGTACAACGAAATTGCTCAACAGCCTTTTTTCGAAATATTGCCAGAATTAGAATGGATAACTAATTTGAAAAAAAGACTAAACAACTAGGCATAACAGCGGTTTTGCGCTATTGCTTCGGAATAAAATCGCCGCACGATTTTAT
>CAZSDN010000172.1:0-3416 GCA_964605595.1 uncultured Flavobacterium sp.
GCCCTGCTCGAAGCTGTGGTAGGCATCAAAAATGAACTGCTGTATATCAGGGAGTATTTCCATCCTTTATTGAAAGGGGAAATCTACCTGTCAGGTGAACAGGTTTGTCAAATGTTACACATAAGCAAACGGACATTGCAACAGTACAGAGATGACGGACTGATACCTTTTATCAAGCTCGAACGGAAAATCCTTTTCCGTGAAAGCGATATTATCAAGGTGTTGGAAGATAACTATCAGCGATAGCTGATGTTTGAAACTTTAACCTTATCGGTCAATTAAAGAAACAGCCCACCGCTTTAAGCAGTGGGCTGTGGTGTTTTTTGTAAAACTAATATCAATTATTTGTCGAATTTGTAGGTTACAATATTCTTTCCATAAATTCTATATCTTTTTCGCATTTAATATTAATTGTTCAAGGGCTTTTATATAGTTCTCAACCCCAATTCTTTCAAAAATTCATTGTGTTTGTTTGTACTGCTATTGATTGTCCTTTCTATTTTTTCTAATTCTGTATGCACTTCTTTTAAATCAATAATCACCTCATCTTCTGCGGTACTTACATAACGAGAAATATTCAAATTGTATCCATTCTTTTCGATTTCGTCCATCGAAACTTTACGGGAATACCGCTCTCTTTCACTTCGGAATTTGTAGGTTTCTACAATGGTTTCAATGTGTTTTTCGGACAATGAGTTTTGTCGTTTTTCTTTTTCATAATGTTCAGCTGCATTAATAAATAATACATCCTCTTGTTTTTTACATTTTTTTAATACTAAAATACAAACAGGAATACCCGTAGAATAGAACAAATTGGGAGGCAGACCAATAACCGTATCAATATGGTTGTCTTTCAACAGTTTCGTTCTTATACGCTCTTCTGCACCACCACGAAACAGTACTCCGTGTGGCAAAATAATCGCCATCGTACCTTCTTTACCAAGAAAGTGAAAGCCGTGCAATAAAAACGCGAAGTCGGCTGCCGACTTAGGAGCTAATCCATAACTTTTGAAACGAAAATCTTCTCCCATTGCTTCGTTGGGTTCCCAACGCAAACTAAATGGTGGGTTGGCAACAATGGCATCAAACTCTGTTTTTTTGCTTGGGTTCATTTCGTTGAGTAAATCCCATTGATTGAGCAATGTATCGCCGTGGAATATCTCAAACTCGGTATCTTTCATTCCGTGCAATAACATATTCATTCGGGCAAGGTTGTAGGTGGTAATATTCTTTTCCTGACCGTAAATTTTGCCAATACTTCCCTTAGCGTTTTTTAATTGATTACGAACATTCAAAAGTAAGGATCCCGAGCCGCAAGCCATATCCAGCACTTTATCCAACTTCGGTTTCAAACCTGTTGTAGGGTCTTGGCTGTCTAAAGTAACGATTTCAGAAAGAATGGTTGAAACTTCTTGCGGTGTGTAAAATTCTCCTGCTTTTTTTCCTGAACCTGCAGCAAATTTACCAATTAAATATTCATAAGCATCTCCAAGTGTATCGGTATCCGTTGAAAAATCGGCAATCCCTTCGGCAATCTTTCCAATTACTTTACAAAGTTTATCATTCCTTTCTTTGGGTGTTTTCCCTAACTTCTCCGAGTTGAGATTAATTTCAGAAAAAAGACCTTTAAAGGTAGTACCAAACGATTTGTTTTCGATAAACCTAAAAGCATCCTCTAAAATTATTAATAATTCTCCATTTTGAGTACGAGCCAATTCGGTAATGTTACTCCACAGATATTTAGGCTCTATAACATAATGCACTTTTCTACGCATCTGTTCTTCAAACTCTTCTACGTCTTCCTCATTATTTTTGTACCATTCTTCTAACGGTGGCGGAATTACAAAATCGGGTCTTAAATCTTTTGATTTAATTTCAGGATAATCCTTTCCCAATTCTTTTTTTGCTGCTTCCTCGTAATTAAACGATAAATACCGAAGAAAGAGAAACGAAAGCATATAATCACGGAAATCATCTGCATTCATTGCTCCCCGTAAGTCATTGGCAATGTTCCAAAGGGTATCGCCTAATTTTTTATGATGTTGTTTTGTTGTCATTCTGATTAAAATCTAAAATTGTATTTAGCTATTAACTTCTCAAAAACCTCATTAAAGACTTCTGTCTCTTTTTCATTCATTTCATTGAACTGTGGAACGAATACTCTTTTATGAGATAATGAATTGAGCATATTTATGGTTTCTTCCGGTTTCTCTATTTTAACTTGTTCCAAAACAAATTTTATTTGACTTTTGCCTAAAAACGAAACGATATTTTCAAGCAACTGTCTTAGCAATACAAAATGATAGGTAAATAATTGTGTTTTTCTTGCTTCATCTAAAACCTGTAAAAGATGAAGGTGAAAAAGGAAAACCTCATTTTTGAATTCCTTCAACTCTAATTCCTTTCCTTGTCTTTTCAGCATAAAGGATTTTGCATTTTGTTTATATCTCCCACTTTTTTCTCCGTGATTCAAGCGGTCAAACAAAACTGAAAATAATCCGATGTGGTGTGTTGTAAGGATAATTTTTCGATTGCTTTCAAAATTATCTTCTATTAACCGCATAATGGTGTCGGCTGTGAGAAAGATATTGTTGTCGTCTAAACTGGAAACAGGGTCGTCTATAAAAAAATGAGCATCTTGTAAATCTGCCCAACCTTCTGTTTTGAACATAGCCAGGAAAAAACACCAAACAAAAATCCGTTCTTCACCTCTTGATATTTTAATGGCAGTATTTTCATCTTCTTCCAAAAAGAATGTTATTGAATCAATGCCAATCTCAGGGTCTGGATTAAGGTTAAACCGAAACTTGTACCCCATGTTATAAGCAACCAATTCTGCTTGGATACTTTCTTCCGTAAGCAGGTTGTATAGCTTGTTTAAACTACTTCTTTTAATGTCTAATTTGAGATTACCGTTATCGTTCTCCTCATCATTATCCCAAATAAAAAGATCTTCGCTGTATGCGTTATAATAAACCCCCGAATGGTTGCCATCATTTTCGGCTTTTGTAAAGTCTTTGTAAGCAACAGACAGTCGGGTTTTTCCTGTAGCATTAAAAGCATAAATACACACAATGTATTCGCCTACATCTCTAACTTGTTGTGCTATTTCGGTTATTGTACTCATTTTCTAATCATTCATTTTAGGAAACAAACCCTGCATCAATCCTTTTTTATGCTGTTTCAATTGTTCTATTTTTTCGGTTTGTGCTGTGATGAGTTCATCTAAGGCAGAAAGACAAGAAGCAATTTTTTGTTGTTCTCGTTTTTGGGGTGATAGAGTTAGAATATTTGTTATCTCATTTTTTCCGATTTCTTTAAACGTTGAACCAGATGCTCTTTTTATCAATTCTCCTTTATGTTGCAATATCCAATACAGCCAAAATGAATTAACTTCAGAATTATTGACAATCAAT
>CAZSDN010000173.1:0-3334 GCA_964605595.1 uncultured Flavobacterium sp.
GCTTTTTTCGTGGTTGGTTCTGAAAGAGATAAGTGCGCTTAAAACGTGTCATTTTTGCATTGTTCGGATATTGCCGTTTCGAAGTCATATTATTGCATACAAGAGCAACCCCCAATAAAATCAACGTACCGCTAAGCACAGGTGAAATTACATACCAATATCCGAGTTCTATAATCGCTCCTGAACCCGTGACGGCAATTAATGCTGTTGCTCCGCCGGGCGGATGTAGGGTTTTGGTTATCTGCATGAGTATGATAGACAAGGATACTGCCAATGGTGCTGAAAGCCAAAGTAAATCTGGAACGAGTTTCTGTACTGTTACACCTACAATAGCCGAAACCAGATGACCGCCTACAAGGTTGCGCGGTTGCGCGAGCGGGCTTTGAATTACGCCATAAACCAATACGCATGATGCTCCGAACGAACCTATCAGGAAAATATAATCCTGTTGCGCAAAAGCACCATATTGAAGCCATGCAATGATTCCCATTCCAATAAAAGAACCCAGAAATGCCCAAAAGTGTTCCCTGAAATCGACCAAAGTTTCCTTATAAAGCACATAACGTGTCTTTCTGTAAGCCCGGTTATTTTTCATTTTTCCAACTGGCATATCATTTATAATTATAAACCGTAAATGGAAAAATACTACGAGCAGTGAAACGTGAAACAAAACTTCCGATACTTAAAGGAACAATCAGCGAATAATCACCAATAATGCCACAAACCAGAAACAAGGCTGTAAATGGCGCATTGATGCTTGCGCTTAGAACAGATGCCATTCCGACAGCCATAAAATTCAGGACGATTAATTCGGTTCCAAAATAGGTGTTCGATACAATTGCAGTAATAATTCCTAAAAATCCACCTATAAAAATTCCCGGAGCAAAAACACCGCCATCACCGCCGGCAGAAAGTGTTAGTGATGTAGCAATTGGCTTTAATAACATGATTGCAAAAAGTCCGAACAAAGCGGCAAATCCTGATACATTTCCATCAGATAAAATAAGGCTTTCGAGCGCATGGTAGCCATCGCCGTATAGTTCAGGAAAAATGAGGATCAATAATCCGGTCAAAACCGCACCTACAGCAACTTTATTAAAAACAGGTGAAATAACAGAAAAGCGTTTTTTAAAATACAACACTGATTTAGTCAGGTAAACCGAATGCAATCCTGCAAGCGCTCCAAGTAATACAAAGTATGGAAGTGCCTGATAATGCCACGGGCGCACCACAATTTCAAACAACGGTTTCTCATCCATAAAGAAACTGCATAAAGCGGCAACTGTTACTCCGAGTCCGACAGTAAAGGCAAATGCTCTTGAAAATTTTCTGTAAATCACTTCATAAACGAACAGCAATCCGGCAATTGGGCTGGAAAATAAAATGGTTATACCAGCAGCAGTTCCAGCACATAGCAATTCCTTTTTATATTTTCTGAGTATGCTTTCCTTTGTAGATGCCAATGATCCTATGGCCGCAGTTGAAACAACGGTAGATACTTCAATTCCTGTCGAACCGCCAAAACTCACTGTTAATAATCCATTAATAAAATGTGATGGTATTTTGTAGGCAGGAAGCGGTTTTCCTGAATCACGGCTTTCAAATACTTCCCGGATACCTTTATTTTCTTTATTTTTAAACAAATACTTCCGTAAAAAATATATTACCGAAAGCCCTATAAACGGTAAGAAAAGTAAAATAAACCGGTAGCGTTCGGTTTTTGCAAACACCACACCTTCATAATATTCAGTCATGTGTTTTAAGGTCAGTGCAAGGAAAGCAGAAAGAAAAGCGGTAAGCACAGCGGCAAGTCCGAGGCGAAGCCAGAGAAAACTCCGGTTTGTTTGGGAAATCCTCATTCGAGAAAGTGTATTATTCGTTATCCTACAAAGGTAATCTTATAAATTTGCAATTGAAACATTTTAACTGCACGTAATTACTTGCTTATAACCAAATTAAAAGAATTAAGAAATAGTGCCATTATATGCATAAATTCTTATTTTTATCTTTATTATGCGCTAAAGCCAAGTTTATATGCCAGTTTTTCGATATTCTTCAGGGTCGCACCGTGGACAGCCCGTTATTTTTATTTCATTTGAAAAAGATAATTTTACGCTTAACTATATCCGAAGTCTGCAGGATGTAAAATGGAGCCAGACAAAAAAATCATGGTATGTTCCCGATAGCGATTTTTACCGTAAAGAATTCCGTTTACAGCCTGCAACTGAAGAACTGCTTTACCGTTCACCTACCAAAATAAGGCCGGTCAATCATCCACATTTCCGAAAATTCATGGAAACACTTCACTTAATGGGATATAGCCCAAATACGCTTCGCACCTATTGTAATGAATTTACACAGCTTCTTGTTTACCTCAAAGAGCAATCGGCTGAAGCTGCAAATGAAGAAACGATCAGAAGCTATGTTCTCTATTGCATCAATACGCTACGGCTCAGTGAAAACACCTTACATAGCCGCATTAATGCCTTAAAATTCTATTATGAAAAAGTACTAAAAAGAGATAAATTCTTCATGGAAATCCCTCGTCCAAAAAAGGCATTCCAATTGCCAAAAGCTTTCCATAAGGATGAAATAAAGCGATTATTTGAATTAACCACTAATCTAAAACATAACACCATATTAAAAGCCTGTTATGGCATGGGTCTAAGAGTTTCGGAAATCATTAATCTTCGGATAGAAGACATTGACAGCAAAAATATGCAGGTTTTGATAGCCCGAGGCAAAGGAAAAAAAGACCGCTATGTGAATTTACCCGATAGCCTTCTGAATCAGCTCCGTTCTTATTATCTGGAGTATAAGCCAAAAGAATATTTGTTTGAAGGACAGTTTGGGGACAGGTTTAGTATTAGAAGCGTTCAGAAGATTTTTAAGGATGCAAAAGAAAAAGCACAAATCTTCAAAAGAGGCGGCATTCATACACTGCGTCACAGCTTTGCAACACATCTACTTGAGAACGGCACCGACCTTAGATTCATTCAGGAACTTTTAGGGCATAATGACATAAAGACTACTCTGGTTTATACACACGTCTCAGATCTCGTATTACGCAAAATAAAAAGCCCATTAGATGACATGACGTAATTATTTTATTTATTTTTGGAAAACATATTACCTAATATTTAAAAATACGCAATTTTACAATTACTGTAATTAATTAATAATAAACATTTTATGTTTTAAGTTGCGTGTATTTGAGAGTTATGCGAGATCATTTTGACTTTCGCTGATAAAAATAAAAACTCTATTTTGGAACGCTATAAAAATCTTCTTTAGAAAAGTTTGTGTCAAATCTTTGTCGAATTTCTTTGTGGAG
>CAZSDN010000174.1:0-3257 GCA_964605595.1 uncultured Flavobacterium sp.
CAAATTCTTTAAATTCAACGGAAAAGTAGTCGATATTGATGAATTTGACCCGCATACTTTAGAAGTTTTCTCGAGAGAAGTTTTAAAAATGATCTACAAAGGAAAACCGGGCTGGGAAGAAATGCTTCCAAGTGGTATTGCCGAAATGATCAAGCAACATCAGTTATTTGGTTATGACCCGAATAAAGTTTTGGAAGAAAGCAATTAAGTCAAAAGAGAAAAGTCCAAAGTCGAAAGACGGCGAATATATAAAACCAGCATTCAATTCGATGCTGGTTTTTATTTTAAAACAAACTCTTTTAATCGTTTGACGTTGGACTTTTCTCTTTCGACTCAAATATCTGCTCTGCGTGCGCTTTTGTTTTTACACTTGTAATTACATCTTCAATGATTCCGGTTTCGTTGATGATAAATGTCGTACGGTTTATTCCATCGAACAATCTTCCCATGAATTTTTTTGGGCCCCAGACGCCAAATGCATTAATGACTGATTTATCTTCGTCGGCTAATAATGGAAACGGTAGTTTGTATTTATCACGAAATTTTGCTTGCTTTTTTTCACTATCGGCACTCACGCCAAGCAGTTCGTAGTTTTGAGATTTAAAACGCTCAAAATTATCCCGTAAATCACAAGCTTCAGCGGTGCAACCCGGCGTATCGGCTTTTGGATAGAAGAAAACGACAAGTTTTTTTCCTTTGTAATCAGCTAGTGTATGCGGTTTTCCGTCTTGGTCAATTGCCGAAAAATCAGGTGCTTTGTCCCCTTTTTGTAATGTGGTCATATTTTTGGTGTTGGGTTTTAGGTATTGGGTGCTAATTTGCCCCGGATGGAAGCGGTTATCCTTTTTTGTCCCTCGACTGCGCTCGGGATGACAACTTTAGTTGCGCAAAAAAGATAAAAGCGTACAGCCGGATCAGGCCCAAATTAAAATTCATATTTTTACACTATAAATATACAAAAATGACCAAAGCCGAACGCGCCACATTTGTTATAAAGACTTTAGGCGAATTATATCCGACAATCCCAATTCCGCTTGACCATAAAGATCCTTATACTTTGCTGATTGCGGTTTTGCTGTCGGCGCAATGTACTGATGTTCGCGTGAACCAGATTACGCCATTGTTGTTTGCTAAAGCCGATAATCCGTATGATATGGTGAAAATGAGCGTTGAGGAAATTAGGGAAATCATTCGGCCTTGCGGACTTTCACCAATGAAATCGAAAGGGATTCACGGACTTTCAGAAATATTGATCGATAAATATAACGGTGAAGTTCCGAAGAGTTTTGAAGCGTTGGAATCGCTTCCGGCTGTTGGCCATAAAACGGCCAGTGTTGTGATGTCGCAGGCTTTTGGTGTTCCGGCATTTCCGGTTGATACACATATTCACAGATTAATGTATCGATGGAATTTATCGGACGGAAAAAATGTGGTACAAACTGAAAAAGATGCGAAAAAAATTTTTCCGGAAAAACTATGGAATGATTTGCACCTTCAGATCATTTGGTACGGCAGAGAGTATTCACCGGCGCGTGGCTGGAATTTAGAAAAAGATATCATTACCCGGGAAATAGGAAGGAAATCTGTGTTGAACGAATATTATAAAAAAAATCCCGCTACTTTGTAACGGGATTTTTCTTAATTAGCAATATTCTCGATCTTCGTTTTACCCACTTTTATAAAGCTTAGCGCTTTTGAGTAATTGAGCAAAAAGGAAACCGTTTCTTTTTTAGGTTGCATTTTCGGAGTTGCTAATGTTTTTTTAGAGTAAATTTTTGCCATATCGTAGTTGTTTGTTTCCATTACAACGCAGCAAATTCTAAAATAGTATTAGTTTGTTAAAATAATTTTATTTTTTTCTATGATTTTTCTTAGGTTCATAAGCGCATAACGCATTCTTCCGAGCGCAGTATTTATGGAAACGCCTGTCATATCTGAGATTTCCTTAAAACTCAAATCCTGATAAATACGCATCATAAGCACTTCTTTTTGATCTTCGGGAAGTTCTAAAATCAATTTTTGCAGGTCATTTTCAACCTGACTGGTAATAATCCTGTCTTCAATGTTAGGAACATTATCAGTCATAATTGAGAAAATAGAAAACTCTTCCGTTTCGCGAAACATTGGCATTTTTTTGTTTTTTCGGAAATGATCTACGATTAGATTATGCGCGATTCGCATTACCCATGGAAGGAATTTTCCTTCTTCGTTATAAGAATTGGATTTTAGGGTTTTGATTACCTTAATAAACGTATCCTGAAAAATATCGTCTGATACATCTCTGTCCGAAACCTTTGAATAAATAAATCCATAGATTTTCGATTGATGCCTATTGATTAGCGTAGCCAAAGCATTTTCGTCGCCTGCCACGTAATTCTTTACTAATAAAGCGTCTGGGATTTGAACATTAGCCATAAGATTACCTTTTATGTTTTGTGATGAATGATTGAGATTCTCTCTAAAAAGTAATTTTTATGAATAGGCGTCTGTTAATTAAAGATTAAATATTAGCCAAATGTAACATAAAAGAATTTTAATTTCCAAACCTAAATTCAAAATTTAACAGTTCAGATGCAATATTATGAGAATCTACAGTCATTTTTTTTCAAAAACTGCAACAATTAATCCAAAATAGATTTTAGGAATATTAAATTTTGAAATTTTACTTTTAATTGTGAATTGTTACGCTGTAATTCTGCTTACAGATTGATTATCTTTGCAAAAATGCTATTTTCTGCTATGAAAGTTGATGTTACCAAACTCGAACCGAAGAAAAATATTATCATAAAAGGCGCACAGGTTCATAACCTGAAAAACCTTGATGTTGCTATTCCTAGAAACAAACTGGTTGTAATTACAGGGCTTTCCGGATCGGGAAAATCAAGCCTTGCATTCGACACTTTGTATGCCGAAGGGCAGCGCCGTTATGTTGAAAGCCTGTCTTCGTATGCACGTCAATTCCTTGGAAGACTTGACAAACCGAAAGTTGAATACATCAAAGGAATTGCGCCTGCAATTGCAATCGAGCAAAAAGTAAACACTACAAACGCACGTTCCACTGTTGGTACTTCTACTGAGATTTATGATTATATGAAATTACTTTTTGCACGAATCGGGAAAACATTTTCTCCGGTTTCAGGCAAAGAAGTAAAAAAACATACGGTTACCGATGTTGTGAAAGAAGTTCAGAATTTTCAAACCGAAAGCAAGTGGCTTTTGCTGGCACCTATTCATTCTGAAAAAGACAGAGCCATTGA
>CAZSDN010000175.1:0-3205 GCA_964605595.1 uncultured Flavobacterium sp.
GATAATCCTGTCAGCTAAACGGCTGAATGGCAATGACTGTACGAAAACCGTCCCGGGGCCGCGTAATGTTGCAAAAAAAAGGCCTTCGCCACCAAACAATGAATTTTTTATTCCACCGATGAATTCGATATCATAATCTACGTCTTTGGTAAACCCAACGATGCATCCGGTATCGACTTTCAGGACTTCGCCTAAGCCAAGTTCTTTTCTTGCCAATGTTCCGCCTGAATGCACAAATGCCATTCCGTCGCCTTCAATTTTTTGCATGATAAAACCTTCGCCTCCGAAAAGCCCGCGGCCAAGCTTGCGCGAAAACTCAATTCCGACTGAAACTCCTTTTGCCGCACAAAGGAATGCGTCTTTCTGGCAAATGAATTTTCCATTGAACTGCCGTAAATCTATCGGAACGATTTTCCCTGGGTATGGCGATGCGAAACACACTTTGCTTTCTCGCATATTCTGGTTCATATAAGCGGTCATAAAAAGGCTTTCACCTGTAAGCACGCGCTTTCCGGCAGATAAAAGTTTCCCGAAAATTCCGGATTGCTGTTGTGAACCGTCGCCAAAAATGGTTTCCATTTGAATTCCGTTTTCCATCATCATAAAACTCCCGGCTTCGGCAACTACTATTTCCTGAGGATCCAGTTCAATTTCAACATATTGCATTTCTTCTCCATAAATATGATAATCTATTTCGTGTGCTGTCATAATTTGATTTTTTGATTTAGACAAAATTAGTAAGCGTTACGGGAAAAACGTTACACGGCTGAAGCAATAAAAATAAATTAACAATAAACATTTCGATAATCATTCATTTTGAATAGGTTAATGTTTTATTTGTAAATAATTTATTATATTTTTACAGAATATTTAATTTTAAACCATCGTTTTATGAATTCGAAATTTACTACAATCGTAAGAGTTCTTTTGGGTGTTATTTTAGTAGCATCGGGACTTAATAAATTTTGCGGCTTTATTGAAACTCCGGCGGGTGATTTTATTGAATCCTTCGGTCAGGTTGATTATGTATTTCCTTTTGTCGGAACACTTGAGATCGTTATTGGGGCCATGCTTCTTTTAAAGAGATGGGTTCCGTTTGCCTTGCTGCTTTTAGTTCCGATTTCGATTAACATCCTGCTTTTTCACTTTTATTTAAATTTTTCAGGAATCGTTCCTGCCATTTTCGTGGCCGTCCTGAACGGAATCCTTATATACAAGCATTGGCGTTTATACAAGCCGCTTTTCAACTGATTTGTATGCTTGTTTTGGTAATTTTTTGCTAATAATCAAACTATATTAATCGTAATAGTCATATCTCAACGATGTGATATCATGCTCAAACTCCAATTAATATCCGCAAACGAAAAAAGGAATTTTATCTTTAATTAAAACAAATGACCTATTGCGATTGACCCGTAAAAATAGTTTTTGTTCGCACGGTTGTCGACTTCTTTTCCTCTATATAAAAACGAATAGGAAACGTTCCAGCGGTTTTTCCTTAATTTGAATCCGGCTTCACCCTGAAACCGTAACGGAACCAAATCAAACGTTACCGGGCTGTTGTTATTAAACATGCTTCCCTGGACTGTCGCGTCATAAAATTGGTATGTAAATCTTGGTTCAAAATAAAAATAAAACTCACTTTCATCGCGATATACTTTCGCATCGGCATTAACCGAAGCGCCGTGAAGGTTTGAATTATATATAGGGAGCAGTTTTTTTAATCCAATCCTGGAAAGTATTCCTATTGAAATTCCGTTCCAAATTGTTCCGCCATTAGCATACGAATTAAAATGACTATCAAATACACGACCTAAGTTTTCGAGAGAAATCTTTTTTGAAAAAACGGCATTTCCCTGAACCGCTAATGCATTTTTTATCTGATGTTGCCATCCGTTTACTCTTTTATATCCGAAGACATCATGGAAAGCCCGCTGCATTTCCTTTCCGAGCGCGTTTGGCCCTATATACCCTAACTGGATGTTCATTTTTAAGACCGACTCATTACGGTAAAAAATATTTCGGCCCGCTTCTGTAAAAAGATAGCCTGCAAACGGCCGGTCGTTTGAAAGGATTAAATCAGCATTTCGTGTCTGGGGATTGTAAATATATTGGCCCAAACGGAATTCGGTTATCTTTTTACTGATTTTCTCATTTTCATTTCTATCCAGATACCGGTAAAATAGTTCGAATCCGTTAGTATAATACTTATCATAAACTGATGAAGTATACAAATCATTGTCTGAAATAATCCCTGCCTCAACAGCTTTTTGTTGTGAGAAAGCAATTGAATTCACAAACAAAAAAACGATTATAAATTTTTTACACATAATTAATAATCTAATTTTCCGACATAATCCATGTGTTTTACAATCCTGCTTTTTCTTCTTTCAATATACGACGATGAATTGGAGGCTTTAAATTTTCGCGGATTGGGAAGAATTGCCGCAATTCCGGCTGCTTCCCTTTTTGATAAAGCCGCGGCATCTTTCCGGTACCAGTATTTTGCAGCTGCCTGCGCGCCATAAACACCGTCGCCCATTTCAATGCTATTTAGATACACTTCCATGATACGCTCTTTTCCCCAAATCAATTCGATCAATACGGTAAAATAGGCTTCAAGCGCCTTTCTAAAATAACTTCTTCCCTGCCAAAGAAAAACATTCTTCGCCGTTTGCTGTGAAATGGTACTTCCGCCACGCAGTTTCTTGCCTTTTTCATTGCTCTTCATTGCTTTTTGCATTGCGTTGAAATCGAATCCGTTATGGTTTAAAAAATTTCCGTCTTCACTTGCAATTACGGCACGTTGAAGGTTTTTCGAAATCTTTTCGATAGGAACCCATTCATGGCTGCAGGTCATTTCTTTGCCATCCATTTTGTGCTCCAGCGCGCGTATTCCCATTAGCGGCGTAAACGGAACCGGAACCCATTTAAAGACTATTACTACAAAAACCGAAATCCCGAAAAACCAAAGCATCACTTTCCATAAAAACCGGAATACGCGACGTACTTTCCCTTTTGGGCTTTTTTTCTTTTCGTGTCTGACTTTTCTTAATTTCCTGATTGCCATTTATACTAAATCTGCTAATTCTGCACCTATTAAACTTCCTATCGCGACACCCATTCCGCCTAACCTTACACCGCAAAAAATATTTTCGGACATCTGTGAAACGATTGGGTTTTTGCTGGTTCCCATTCCCATGAT
>CAZSDN010000176.1:0-3035 GCA_964605595.1 uncultured Flavobacterium sp.
ACACCACTTTTTCGCTACTGTTATCAGCGGGATCGAGCAGGTTGCAAACGAATTTGGCTACAGCGTAGTGGTTTGCCTTTCAAACGAATCGTTCGACAAAGAAGTAATCAACATGGAAATGCTTGCCAACGGAAGCATCGACGGTTTTATAATGTCACTATCGAAAGAAACACAATATAAAGGCGATTTCCATCATATTACAGAAGTCATGAGTCAGGGAATGCCCGTAGTTTTATTTGACCGCGTAACCAATGAAGTGCTTTGCGACAAAGTGATCATCGATGATAAAATGGCCGCATATAACGCCGTTCAGACCTTAATCAATTTGGGTAAGAAAAAAATCGCACTCGTTACAACAGTTGATTATGTAAGTGTCGGGAAATTACGCACCGACGGTTTTACAAAAGCCATTCTTGACAATGACCTTCCGTTTAACGAAGACCTTATCATTAAAATCGAAGACATCGACAACTGCGAAATAAAAATCGGAAAACTCATGGAAGACCGTGCCATCGACGCCGTTCTCGCAGTAAATGAACTTTTTGCCGTTACAATTATTAAAACCGCCAACAAGCTCGGGCTTAAAGTTCCGGATGATTTATCGGTAATTGCATTTACTGACGGAATTATCTCGCAATATTCCACGCCAACCATAACAACGGTAAGCCAAAACGGAATCCGAATGGGGCAAAAAGCCGCAAAAATGCTTATCGACAGGATTGAAGCCGAAGAACTCGAATTCGAAGCCGAAGAACTGTATCGCACAGAAGTCATCGAAACCAATCTGATCGAACGCGAATCGACCAAACAATAAATTTATCAACAAAACAGCCTTAGTACTATCACGTTATAGTGTTAAATTCAGCGTAGGAAATTCAAAAAAATCATTCTCTAAAAAATCAAACAATAAAATCTTTTCTATATTTACAACCAATTATCAAAGCTTGTGATTTTTACTTCGAAAACAAAAACTAAGTTTTGATAAGCATCACGCTTATCGTATTCAATTTTAAATTACGATAATGGAAAAGCGTAAATTAGGTTTCTGGGAAATCTGGAATATGAGTTTCGGGTTCCTGGGAATACAATTCGGTTTTGCACTGCAAAACGCAAACACTTCCCGGATTTTTGAAACATTAGGTGCCAAAGTTGATGAAATCCCGATTTTATGGATCGCCGCTCCGGTTACAGGATTGGTTATTCAACCCATCATTGGTTATTTCAGCGACAGGACATGGACGAAATTAGGGCGAAGAAGGCCTTATTTCTTAATTGGTGCAATCCTTTCTTCTATCGCATTGTTCATTATGCCAAACTCTCCGACTTTATGGATCGCGGCCGGAACTTTGTGGATAATGGATGCCTCAATTAATGTTTCAATGGAACCTTTCAGGGCTTTTGTTGGCGACAATTTGCCAACAAGCCAACGAACGCTTGGTTTTGCGATGCAAAGTTTCTTTATCGGAACAGGCGCGGTCGTAGGATCGCTTCTTCCCTATCTTTTTACTAATTTATTTGGCGTTAGCAATACTGCTGAAGCGGGAATTATTCCTGATTCTGTAAAATGGTCTTTTTATATCGGCGGCGTAGTTTTTTTACTTGCTGTTTTATGGACTGTTTTTAAGTCGAAAGAATATTCTCCCGAAGAGCTTCATGCTTTTGAAGCCCAGGAAAAAGCTGAACAAGGAGAAGTCGAAATTGAAGATTTTGAAACAAAGCAAAACATCAGCAAACAATTAGGATTGGGTATTTTCATGACAATCGTCGGAGCTCTGGTTTCATTCTACATTTATGAAGAAAGCCTGACCAAAGAACTTTACATCCTTTTTATCGGATTGATCGTTATCGGAATTTTATTCTCTTTAACATCTGCAATGCGAAGTAAAAAAGTCAGAAACGGATTTACCATAATCATGACTGATTTGCTGAACATGCCGGCTACAATGAAAAAATTGGCGCTGGTTCAGTTCTTTTCCTGGTTTGCGCTTTTCTCAATGTGGATTTACACCACGCAAGCCGTTACCGGACACGTTTTCGGGACAACCGACACAACATCAAAATTATACAATGATGCTGCTGATTGGGTTTCTGTCCTTTTTACTGTTTATAACGGAGTTGCCGCGGCAGTTGCGTTCCTGCTTCCTGTAATCGCTAAAAAAGTTGGCATCCGGATGACGCACTTACTTGCGCTTGTTGCGGGTGGCATCGGATTGATTTCAGTTTATTTTATCAACGACAAAGGCCTTTTATTGCTTCCAATGATTGGTGTCGGAATCGCATGGGCAAGTATTTTATCAATGCCTTATGCCATGTTATCAGGTTCACTTCCGGCTGCAAAAATGGGTTACTACATGGGCGTTTTCAACTTTTTTGTAGTCATTCCGCAAATTGTCGCTGCTACTATTTTAGGATTTATCGTAAAACAATTCTTTAATGATGAACCAATTTATGCCTTGATTATCGGGGGACTTTCAATGATAATCGCAGGTTTACTTACTTTAAGAGTAAACGAAAAAACAAAAATTACAATTAATGAGTAAGAAAGCATTCATATTCGACCTTGACGGCGTAATCGTCGATACGGCAAAATATCATTTTTTAGCTTGGCAGAAAATCGCCTCCGAACTTGGAATCGAATTCACTCCCGAGCATAACGAACAATTAAAAGGCGTGAGCCGCGTGCGTTCTCTCGACATTATTCTTGACCTAGGGCGCATAGAAGCTTCTCAAGAAGATAAAAACAAATGGCTTATACAAAAAAACGAGGATTATCTTTCCTATCTGGTTGACATGGATGAAAGCGAAATCCTTAACGGTGTAATGCCAATTTTACAATTTTTAAAAGAGAAAAATCAACCAATTGCATTGGGTTCGGCCAGTAAAAACGCACGTCCGATTCTCGAAAAAACCGGAATCCTGCATTATTTCGACGCTATCGTTGACGGAAATGACGTGACAAACGCAAAACCGGATCCGGAAGTGTTTATACAAGCCGCAAAACTTTTAGGTGTTGAAAATCACAATGCCATTGTTTG
>CAZSDN010000177.1:0-3030 GCA_964605595.1 uncultured Flavobacterium sp.
TTGGGGCTTGCCGAAGGCGGGGATTTTTAGCACAAAAGTTCAATAGAATTACTACTCTTGAACCTTGCACAAATGCTCAATCGAAGAACTTCAGCCCCGCTTTTGGCAAGCCCTTGTTAGTGGCTGGGCTTTTAGTTAGTAATAAATTTTTCACAGTATTCAACTTGTCCTTTAAAGTCATTTTCAATGTGCTTTATAATTGTTTCGCAAACGTCTTTGTAGTCATCTTCTGTTATCGGAGATTGTTCACTTCGCCAACCTCCGTGTGATAGGTCATTGATTAATGTATATGATTTAGTGTCGTTAGGAATATTCTTTTTTATGTATTCAGCAATTCCGTCTTTTGAAATGTCAACGTTTTGGAATTTCGTCAAAGTTTCAATAATGTGTCGTATAGAATTAGCTGTCGTATGATTTGCAAATTCGTTTTTTCGTGCAATGCTATAAACGTCCATTAAGTGATTGATATATGGCACAGTCAAATTATTATTGAAGTCTTTTAATTCACCTTTTTTCAATAGTAATTTTTTGTCAACAATATTGTTTGCCGCCAAAACACGCATAAAATCATTATTGTGAGTAAAGATTATTAGTCTTTCACGTTTCAGTTTGTCAATGATTTTTGAAATGTCACGAATTACACCGCAAAGAGTGTAAACGTGTGTAAAGTCCATACTTGAAATTGGGTCGTCAATTATAAAAAATAAATTTTCGTAATCGTCTTCGCTGTCTACTTTCAAGTGTGTGTCGCCAATGTAGTATGCAAATGCTACGATGTTCTTTTCTCCTTCACTTAAAACATCTTTTGCTTGGTCTTTTTCTAGAGCATTTTCGTAAAAAACAAGTCTGAATGTTTCCTCGTCAAGTGTGTATTTATTTGAGAAAAAATAATTTAAAACCGATTTAATGGTTGAAGCAACTTTATCTTTTTTACTGACTTTTTGTTGCTCTTTTTTCTTTTTAATTTCTGTATCAAGTGTTTTCCATTTTTCTCTTAATTGAAAAATACTTTTAATGTTTGTTTTGTGTGTTTCAATTAGATGATTATATGCACATTTACAAATTTCCTTTCTAACCGTTTTATTTTCTTCACCTATTCGATTTTTCTTTGCGTTAATTACATCAACTTGTTCATTATTTGAGTCAATAATACTGTTTAACAAAGTTTGGTGTTTCTCAATGTTTTCAACTATTGAATTTTCTATAGACATTGGATTGCTAATATCGTTAAGTTTTTCTTCAATAATGTCAATGAAAACTTGAATTGATTTTTTTGCTTCTTCAATGTTTATTGACCCTAATTCAACATCTTCGCTCGATGGAATATATTTGGTTTTATATTCATTAAACAAGTTTATTTGTTTTGAATTAGCAGTTTCTATTGATTTGAAAAAGTCAATAATTTTTGACAACAATTCTATGTTTCCATTGAATTGCTTTATGGTTTTTGCTTCAGTGTCGTTTATATATTTGGTGTAGTTGTCAATTAAACTAATAGCATTTTCTTGTAACTCTTGTTCGCAGAAAGGACAAGTATTGTCTTTTGTTTCAGAAAGTAATTCCATTCCTGTTTCAACAAATACTTGCTTGCTTTTGATTTTCTGTTTAAAATCTTCTGCTAATGAACTCAAAGAAAATTCTTTGTTTAAATTTTCCTTGATTTCGTTCAATGATGTGAAGTCAATGTTTATTCTATTAACATTTTCAATGTCTGCTAAATTTTCAGGAACAGATTTGATTTTATTGTAGTCTGCAAAAAGGTCTTCAATGCTTTTAGAAACCTCGAATAAATCTTTGTCAACGCCTTGAAAAATTTCGTTTGGTTTCAAATAGGCGTATTCGCTAAGTCTTTTGATGTTTTGAATGTTACTTATGTTTTCTTCTACATAAGTGTTTATTTCTTTTTCAACTTGTTCGGCTAATATTTTGCCTTCATTTTCGATCTTTACAAGATTATCCTCATCATCTTTTAAGTCAATGTTTACTTTGCCTAAAATGAAACCTTGAATGTCGCTGTCTTTCTCGTATCCTAAAACTCTAATATTTTGTTCAACATAGTCTTGGTTAAAGGTGTGATAAAGATATTTTGTGTCTGGAATAGTCGGGATTTGTCCTTTAGTAACAGAAATACTAAAGTCGTCTTTTACATTGCCATCTTTGTCTGTTATTTTAAAAGAAAATGTTCCGTTATTTTTTCCAAAAGTCAAAAGTTTGTCTGTTGGGCTTTTGCCGTTTTCGTCTAGAATAAGTTCGTCTTGCTTTTCTGTTAATCTGAAAAGTCTGCTTAAAAAGGTCTTACCGCTACCGTTGTTAGCAAACACACCCATTTTCAAAGAGCTTGATTTGATTTCTCTTGTCAAGTTTTCAATTGGTGCAATGTTTTGGCACTTAATTATTGTTGTTATTTTGTCGTCTGCCATAGTCTATTGTTGGTGTGTCATTTTAGCCTTGCCACTAACGTCCCGTGGCTTTGCGGCTGTTGCGAGTTCTGGAACTGAGTATTTTCGGTGAAGATAAAAAGAAATTTTGAAATAAAATCGTGCGGCGATTTATTCCGAAGCAATAGCGCAAAACCGCTGTTAGCAGCAGTTTTTATTTCGATTTATGAATTCGCTAATTAATATTATTAATGAACTTATTATCCAATATAAAATAGCTATATAGACAAAGAAAATAATATAATATAAAAACCAAGTCTCCAGATAATCTTTCCAGTTGGTCCGCCAATATTTTTTAATTAAACTATAATCTTCAAAAGGAAGAACAACCCAATATATTATGGAAAATATTATAATTACAAACTTAAAAATTTTTAAAGCCTTTCTATATTTTTGTTTCAAATTGTTACTTTTAAGGTTGTTCAAAATTGCTGCTAACGTCCCGTGGCTTTGCGGCTGTTGCGAGTTCTGGAACTGAGTACGTTCGGCTAAGATAGGAGATTTTTTGGAGAAAAATCGTCCGGCGACTTAAACAGCAGCAATGGCGCAAAACCGCTGTTAGCCGTTCGGTTTTAATTTTTTCACTTCATTA
>CAZSDN010000178.1:0-3002 GCA_964605595.1 uncultured Flavobacterium sp.
AACTTATAATGACACAATAGAAAGAGATTGGGCAATTGATTTACCAACAAAACTTAAATATAAAGAAACTATTATTGATACACTTTTTTACTCTGAAAACGGAAAAGAAATTATTGCGGGTTTGTTGATAAATAAAGTGTTTAACGAATACAAAAACTATCCGAAAGGTGGAACTGAGTATGAAGGTCGTGGATTTATTTTTGATGAAAATGATTTCAAACCAATAAAGATGTTAGTCTATTCTATTTCTGGATATGATAATTATAAATCTTGTTCAGCCAGACTAAGATATTATTACTTTAAAAAAAATAGAACTGATGAAGATGAATTGAATATGAACGATACAAGGTTTCTAAATAAAAATAAATAAAAGCCAGCTGCCAACAGCGGTTTTGCGCTATTGCTGCATTTGTTGTAAAAGTTCATTTCTTTTTCCATAACTTCGTTTTGTTCAGCCGAGCGAACTCAGTTTCAATTTCCGCAACAGTCGCAAAGCCACAGGACGTTACATGCCATACTAATAAAAAATCTACTAAAATGAAATATTTATTCTTTGCGTTATTTTCAGTATCAACTTTGTTTTGTCAATCACCAAAACGTATTTTAAAAAAAATTGGAAATAATCCCATCTTTTACATTGACAGTGTTAATGTCGAAAAAGATGAATTACAGAAATACGATCCTGAAAACATAAGCTCTGTTACTGTTTACAAAGATAAAGAAGCACTAGAGTTATTCGGAGAAGATGGGAAGGATGGAGTTATATATATCGAGACTAAAGATTTTAGTAAAAGAAGATATTGGAGTTTTTTTCAATCGAAGTCAGAAGATTATAAAAAACTTTTGCCTTCACCGCTACTAGATGCAAATGTTCAATATATTCTAAACGAAAAGATTCTTGAAAAAGATTTTGAAGGGACTTTAGCTACGATAAATAACAAAGTTTTTAAATCAATTACAATTTTATCAAAAGAAGTATTATTAAAAAAATATAAAATTCAGGATAAAGATTTCGGCGTTTTAATCATATCTGAAGCTCCGGATAATCTTTATCGTGGCAACAAGAAATTTTAGCAGTACGGCATGTAACAGCGGTTTTGCGCTATTGCTGCTGTTTATGTCGCCGCACGATTTTATTCCAAAATTTCTTTTTATCTTCACCGAAAATACTCAGTTCCAAAACTCGCAACAGCCGCAAAGCCACGGGACGTTGTAGGCAATTCCACAAAATTTAGTACTAAAATTTAACCTATGAATGATAACCAAGAAAAAAGAAAAATCTTAATTGCGAGAGAAATTAAGCAAAACTTCAAAATTTTATTGATTTCAATTTTCATAAGCCTCGTGTCAATTCCAATAATTTCTTGGAAACAAATTGAAGTTTATCAACTTAAAAAAAAATATGACCAAGTAAGAACTGATTCTGATTCTCCAGAATATAAAAAGGTAATTTCTGAAATTGAACATCGATATAACACGATGGTTGCAACGAGTTTAGGTTGTGTTACTATTCAGCAAGTCGAACCATACGAATTAAACGGAAGTATTTTTACAGGTAAAGAAGTTTGGGATTATGATTGCCTTTTTGATAAAGAAGGCAAAGTTTTTCAAGAGGATAAAAATTTAAAATATCTTTATGTTTTTTTGATCTCATTCTTAACGCTTGCTATTTGTAGATATTTAATTTTCGCTACAAAATGGGTAAATTATTACTCTAAAAAAGATATTTAAAATGGAATACAAAAAATTAGTTGACAAGCTATCTGAAAAATCTGGAATTGATAGAGCTATTTTTAATTTAGAATTTGAAGCAAAGGTTGCAAAAAATTTAGGTCTTATTGAGGTCGCCAAAATTGAGAAAAAAGGATATTATTTTTCAGAATACTATTTACTTGAAAATATCGGAGAACGATGGAAAGCCGTAGCACTTTTTATTCCAAAAGAGATTCTTATAGAATTTATTGAAATACTAAATTCAATTTTTGAGGAGGAAAAAGAAGAATTAATAGACATAGATAAAATTCCAGATAATTTTCAATATTTTTCTGATGATAAAAGTTTTATTGTTGTCTATGGAAAAAATTTAGGGGAAGTTTATAGGATAGATTTTGCAAGAAAAAATGAGCAATAGCTAAGTCACGAACTGCCTACAACAGCGGTTTTGCGCTATTGCTGCATTTGTTGTAAAATTTCGTTTTTATTTCCATAACTTCGTTTTGTTCCAGCCGAGCGAACTCAGTTCCAATTTCCGCAACAGTCGCAAAGCCACAGGACGTTGGCAGTAATTATACCTAAAAAACTAAAATGAAGAAATATTTTTCAATTATATTATTACTATTTATTATTAATTTGAGCTTTTCTCAAACAAAAAAGAAAATTTTTTATAACGAAAATTTTGAAGAAGTAACTGAATCAAATTTTTATAAACAGAAAAATTTAGAAAGAAATTTAGATTTATATTTTGAAAACGATACTCTTATTTCATCATTACTAATTAAAAGAAAAAACTATGGACAGCTTAATGAAAATATTTTTAAAAAACTACAAATAAACCTATTACCAGATAAAGAAATAACTAATGAAATAACTGTAATTATTTATTATCCTGGAAAAGATAATTGTAACCAAAAGGAGAGAAATTCTACATGGAATATTTTTGATAATGATTATTTAAAAAAACTTAATAAAATTACTAAATACAATCATTTTTGGATATATAAAGATGATGAAGATTTAAAATATTATTATCCAAATCAAGTAAAATGGGTAAAAGATAATAATCAATTTATTGAAAAAACATTTTTTGAATTTCACTATCCGTGTTTTAGTGCTGTTGTAATTGATAAAAATGGAAAATATATATCATACTTTGGTGAATTTGGAAAGTCAACAATATGGGAACTAGCTACTGATCTAATTAATAACAAAGAAAATAAATAACTACTGCCAACAGCGGTTTTGCGCTATTGCTTCGGAATAAAATCGCCGCACGATTTTATTCC
>CAZSDN010000179.1:0-2906 GCA_964605595.1 uncultured Flavobacterium sp.
GCAGCCAACATCCGGCATTAAAGGATTATCCTGGTTCAGGCTGGGCATGGCTTTGTGTGCATCCGGGCGGAAAACTGGACGTTTGCGGGACTCCGAACCAGGATAATCCTTTAATGCCGGATGTTGGCTGCGGCGGAACTCCGATTTTAGGAATGGATGTTTGGGAGCATGCATATTACCTGAATTACCAAAACAGGAGGCCGGATTATATTGAGGCATTTTTTAACGTAATCAATTGGACGGAAGTAGCAAGAAGGTATGCACTTGAAAAATAATCCTGCCTGACGGCTGATGGATAATTTTTAAAGCGGACGATGTCCGCTTTATCTTTTTTAGCATTATCCTAAAATAATGTGTAATTATGGAAGCTTAAAGTTCCCTGAGTCGCCTTTAGCGCTATGTAAAGAAGTGTATTTACCTACATTATTTTAGAACAACATTTAATTTATGAAATATACGGTTTTTCCGTAATTGAAGAATATAATTTTTCGTAGGGATGAATTCGCCCCTTCCCTGAAGGTAAGATACAATTTTTCCGTTATAGCATTTTACGGAAAAACCGCATTTTTTATTCTCAATAGAAATTCATTACACGCTACTTGTAGGACAATCTATGTTTTTAAATATTTTCCAGTAATTTTTTATTCACGCGGCTGGAGGCGATTAAAGATGCGATAAATCCGAAAACAATAATGGTTGTGAGAACAATCAAAACATTCTGAATTGTAAAAACTACGGGATAAGCCAGTGTTTCGGTGATTTTTACTAATCCGAAATATTGCTGGAGCACTACGATAATACTGCCGAGCGCAAGCCCGATTGAACCACCAATTACAGTAATAAGTGTTCCCTGTAAAAGAAAAATCCTCCTTAAAGCCTTAACTTCTACACCAAGATTGTAAAGTGTTTTAAGATTTGCTTTCTTTTCGATAATCATCATGATCAAAGCGCCGACAAGGTTAAAAAGGAAAACAATGATAATCAATGTAAATATCAGGTAAACCACAATGTTTTCGGCATTGAGCATTTTGTATAACGCATCGTTGAGCTGGGCGCGGTTTTTTACCGTAATGCTATTTTCAAAAATCTCCTCAAGCTGGTTGATAATTTCCGTTTCATTTGCTTTTGGCTTCATTTTGAACTCGATCCCGCTAACCTGGTTTTTATCAAATCCCAATAAATCCTGCGCGAGTGTTAGGTCTGAAAAAACATATTTTGAATCCAATTCTTCACTGATAGCATAAATTCCGATTGGAACCAATACGGCTTTATTAAAAGCATCGTCAGGAGTTTGAATATCTCCTTTTCCCGGTTTGGGAACGTATACTTCAAAACTGTTGTTGTAATCAAAAAGTCCGAGGGATAATTTTTGGCTGATTCCCAAACCCAGAACAACCTGGCTTGTTTGCGGCCGAAGCCATTGGCCTGTAACGATCGTATTTTTTATAGTGCTGACATTAGTAAAAATACTGTCAATGCCTTTAAGGTAAGTTACCTGTTCTTTCCCGTTAAAGACAAAAAGCACGCGTTCTTCGGCAATTTTACTGAAAGAAGCAATTCCCGGAATATTTTTAATCTTGTTTTGATGGCTTTCAGAAATATAAAACGACTTACCTTTTAGCGGTAAAGCTTTCAGGTCGGGATCAATTGTATTTGAAAAAGAAAGGCTAAAATCAATCAATCCGCTAAAGACCGACAAAACAACGAACAAAGCGGCAGATCCGAATATAATCCCGGCCGAAGCCAAGCGCGTAATTATATTGATCGCGTTGCTTTTACTGCGGCTACGCAAATAACGTTTCGCTATGTAAAGCGGAAAATTCAATTTTAGGATTTTTTTCTGCGTTCGAGCAAATCGCGGTTTTCTATCGGATTTTCTTTGGTTGCAAGCGCTTTGTCAATTTTCTCGATATAATCGAGCGAATCATCTATATAAAAAGTAAGGTTCGGAACTTTGCGAAGCTGTAATTTCACGCGCTGAGCCAAATCGTGTTTAATTAATGGCGTATTGGTTTTAATTGCCGCTAAAGTTTCAGCGGCTTTTTCCTGTGGAAATATGCTTAAATGCACTGACGCAACCGACAAATCTGTAGTAACGCTGACTTTTGAAACAGAAATAACCAGGTTCGAAATCCCGTTTTTACGTATTTCTCCCTGAAGGATATCTACTAAATCTTTTTGCAATACGCCGCCTATTTTTTTCTGTCTGTTCGTTTCCATGGTGCAAAGATACGGAATTTGCAACAAAAGTGGATCAGGTAATAGGTTTTGGGTATTGGTATGGGTTATGTGGAATTCCTATCTTTGCCTAACCAAATCATTCACCAACACCTATTGCCTAAAACCCAACACCTATGAAAAAAATAGAACATATCGGCATCGCGGTAAAAAATATAGAAACTTCAAATGCAATTTTTGAAAAATTATTTGGTGCACCGCCATACAAATCTGAAGAAGTCAAAAGCGAAGGCGTAAAAACTTCCTTTTTCATGAACGGCCCAAATAAAATCGAGCTACTCGAAGCTACAAACCCAGAAAGCCCGATCGCAAAATTCCTTGAAAAGAAAGGCGAAGGAATTCATCACATTGCTTTTGATGTGGAAGACATTGTTTCAGAAATCGCACGTCTGAAATCAGAAGGTTTTGTCGTTTTAAACGAAACTCCAAAAAAAGGCGCCGACAATAAACTGGTCGCTTTCCTTCATCCAAAAACCACAAACGGCGTTTTAATCGAATTGTGTCAGGAAATCCAATAGTTTGCGCAATGGGATTTTCAGTTAAAAAATCAAACAATCGCCCAAAAACATTTGCAATGAAGCAAAAATAGTAGTAATATTGCAACCTCATAATCGGTCCTATAGCTCATTCGGTTAGAGCAACTGACTCATAATCAGTAGGTGCTTGGT
>CAZSDN010000180.1:0-2367 GCA_964605595.1 uncultured Flavobacterium sp.
TTTGCGGTATTCAAACCAACAGGTTTCGGGCGGTTTGAATTGTATGAGAAATTAGGTGAAAACGCCACGCTTAACGCCGACGAACAAAAAGAATGGAACCGGGTTTTAGAACGTTTTGATATAGTATGCAAGACGGCGATGGAAAAAGATGTCGCGCTTTTGATTGATGCCGAAGAAAGCTGGATGCAGGACGCCGCCGATGATCTTGTTGCTGATATGATGCGTAAATACAACAAAGAAAAGGCTATTGTTTTCAACACATTGCAAATGTACCGTTGGGACCGGTTGGATTATCTTAAAAAGCTGCATGAACAGGCAAAATCAGAAGTCTTTTTCATTGGAATGAAGATTGTTCGCGGTGCTTATATGGAGAAGGAAATCAAGCGTGCCGAAGAAAAAGGCTATCCTTCACCGATTTGCCCGACAAAAGAAGCAACGGATGTGAACTATGACGCTGCCGTTGCTTATATGGCTGAACATATTGAAAAAATGGCAATTTTCGCCGGAACGCATAATGAAGAAAGTTCCTATTTACTCATGGAGCTTATGAAGCAAAAAGGAATTCCTAAAAATGACGAACGCATTTGGTTTGGGCAATTGTATGGCATGAGCGATAATATCAGTTATAACCTGGCTTCACATGGTTATAATGTTGCAAAATACCTTCCGTTTGGACCCGTTCGTGATGTCATGCCGTATTTAATCCGACGGGCAGAAGAAAACACTTCGGTTGCCGGACAAACCAGCCGTGAATTGACGCTTTTAAAAACCGAAAGGGACAGGAGAAAACGAAAAGAAAATTAATAAAAAAACCGATAAGACTTCTTATCGGTTTTTTTAGAAATAGGAGGATTCAAACTCTACATATAGTTTTTAATTCAATTACTTTTTTACAAGTTTGCGAGTGGATGTTTTATCTCCTGAAGCTATAGTTACAAGGTAAACTCCTGTTGGAAGCATGCCAATATTCATATTAACCTGATTATTTGACGGATTCAGGTCAATGACCTTTTGTCCAAGAAGGCTGTAAATACTGATGTTTTGAATTGTTTCCGTAGTGCTAATGTTCAGATTGCTTCCAGATGGATTAGGATACATGTCAAAATTTAACGACTCACGATTTTTTATACCTAATACAGGTTCTACAGATGCATAGATGTTGTCTATTTCAAAATTATTCGTTGTTCCTGCAATAGAGCTTGAGGCATTGCTTCTCAAAACAAATGCTTCAGTTATTGTTGTCAGGGAAAATGTTTGTGATTCAGGTATAAAATCGGCAATCGGAATGGATAACATATGCCATTGATTATTATTGCTGAATCCATAACTGTTTGCAGCCGGATCTATCAGGACTTTAGCTGTAATGGCGTTTCCTCTGATTCTGATGTAGAATTGTGCCGCAGAGGCTGTTTTTATGGAAAGATTGTAGTAGGAATAAGGTTGTAAATTTACCCCCATATCGGCCGTGTTTGTTGCATTTCTCGGAAACAGTATTCCATGGTAATAGGAGCTTGTACCGTCAAATGTAAGGCGGTAATTTTTTGTGCCTTCATAAGGCGCGGTAGTAGGTTCTGAAATCGAAAATCCTGCTCCGTTACTGAACCTGAGTGAATTTACTCCGGCTTCTACATCAGGATCTTCAGTATAAATGGCAAACGTGGATTGTGCATTGGTGCCGAATGCCATCAGCAAAAGTGCGATAAGTGTAATTTTTTTCATATGGTTTATGTTTTAATTATTAATACCCGAAAATTACAATTAACTGTTTCCCAAGAGGAACACAGGCGTACGTGATTAGGGTGTTAATTGTCTTTATTATTGCTATTTTACCGGATTTACGGGGTTGCTTCCATAAATCAATCAATTAGTTCAAACCGGATCTGTTGTTCATTGACAATTACATAAAAATCACCGGCTTCAAGATGCCTGTTTCCGAAACTGTCTGTGTAGCTCAGATCCTTCATCGGATCTATTTCAAAACGGTAGGTTTCTTTTTTTCCGGATGTAATTGGTTTTTTCTCAAAATGCTTAAGTTCTTTCATTGGCCGGGATATTGTGCCAAATGCATCTTTAATAAACCAAAGGACAGCTTCTTTGCCATCGGCGCTGCCTACATTGGTAACATCAACCTCGGCGATCAGTTTTTCGTTTCTCTTAATTTTAGTGGATGACAATCGGATGGGACTGTAATCATAAGTAGTATAGCTCAATCCATGGCCAAACCAATACAGCGGATCTCTTGGAATATCCTGATAATGCCCTAATGTTGGCCTGGCCGATTCCCTCATATTGTAGTAAATTGGGATTTGCCCGGCTGTTTGCGGAAAAGTGATTGACAACTTTCCGGACGGATTCCATCTGCCTGAA
>CAZSDN010000180.1:2377-2866 GCA_964605595.1 uncultured Flavobacterium sp.
GCCTGAAAGTATTCCAGCAACAGCCGGCCCCGCATTAGTTCCAGGTTGCCATATAGCTACAACGGCATCGGCCATTTCATTGAGCCTTATCAGTTCCAATGGGCGTCCGGCCGAAAGCATCAAGATAATCGGTTTACCCGACTTTTGCAATTCGGCAACAAGTTCTTCCTGGATTTTTGGGAGCGCTAACGTGGATCGGGAAGCATTTTCCCCGCTCCAATTTCTTTTTTCACCTAAAAAAACAATGACCGCATCTGATTTTTGTGCAGCTGCCAATGCATCGGCAAAACCACTTTTATCATCACCGTCAAAATCGCAGCCGGCGGCATAATTAAGCATTGCTTTGTTTTTAAACTCTTTTTGTAAACCGTCATAAATGGTTGTAACGTCCTCAGGCCTTCCCATTCCTTCCCAAAATCCCATAATGTGTATTGAATCTTTTACCATAGGCCCGATAATAGCCAGGCTTTTATAACGAGAAGTTACAGG
>CAZSDN010000181.1:0-2836 GCA_964605595.1 uncultured Flavobacterium sp.
ACCCAGGACCCCAACATTAAAAGTGTTGTGCTCTACCAACTGAGCTATCGAGTCATTTTCATTTCTTGAACGCGGGTGCAAATATAAGACGATAATATTTATTTTTCAAAGCAATTTTCCTTTAAATTTGTCTTTTTTTAATATTTACCCTTAATGCCTTAGTATATAAGGTTTTATTTGATGATGAAAATAATTCTGATTGGTTATATGGCTTCAGGAAAGACTACAATAGCCCGATTGTTGTCTGAAAAACTTCATTTGCCAATGTTTGATTTGGATCATTTCATCGAAGAAAAATCGAATATGTCCATTCCGGAAATTTTTAAGAATAAAGGAGAGATTTATTTCCGGAAAATCGAAACCGGGTTTTTTAAAGAATTGTTAAGCCAAGCCCAGGATTGCGTTATCAGCCTTGGCGGCGGAACACCTTGTTATGCCGGCAACCACGAATTACTACGGTCTGAAGAAGTTATTTCGTTTTATTTAAAGACATCGGTTAAACCGTTGGCAGAAAGGCTTTATAAATCGGAAAACCGTCCGTTGGTAGTGGATTCTGACATAGATGCGTTGGAAGAATTCATTGCCAAGCATCTTTTTGACAGGAGCTTTTATTATAATCACGCCACGAAAACTATTTCTACAGATGATAAATCTGCCGAACAAGTTGCAGATGAAATCATTGCAAAATTAGCTTAAATAGGCAAAGCTTTCTTTTTCAAAAACCACATTCACATGCTCCATTAGCGATGTTGAAAGTGAAATTCCTTTAAAATCAGCTTTTACCGGAAATTTTTTATGGTTTCGGTCGACAAGAACTGCAGTTTTGAATTTTTTAAGCGGAACTTCCAAAAAATGTTTTACGCCATAAATCAATGTAGTTCCCGAATTTAAGACATCATCAACCAAAACCAGGCCTTTATTTTTATAAAGAGATGAATCGATAGAAGTAGTAATCTTGTCGTTAAGGTTTTGCTTATTGATGCGTACTTCGCAAAGTTCGACTTTTATTGGTGAGATTTCCTGAAGGATGGTTGCTATTTTTTCTGCAAAAACATAACCGTTATTGGCTATTCCTGCAATAATGATGGTTTCTTCATCAACAAATGTCTCATAAATCTGATAAGAAATCCGCCTGATTTTATGTTCGATTTCCTGATGTGTCAGGATTATATTTTTGCTCATAAAGATTATTTTACAGCTGTAAAATTAAAAAATAATGGTGTTAAATTTCATCATTGTCAGTAAAATCTGTACTGTAATCCTCAAGGTCACGGCGGTCTTTTTTGGTTGGGCGGCCATCGCCTGTTTTTCGGTAATGTTCTTTGGAGAGCTTGAGTAATTCAAGATGTTCAAAAGCTTCTTTTGGCGTTTCGTCTTTCCGGTAAATGTCGACCAGTTTGGCTCCTACACGATTTGGCGGAATGTCAAGGACTGTGATTTTCTGGGTAATCTGCTCTTTTCTGAACGTAATTACATCCGTCGGGAAAACTTCCTTTGAAGGTTTTGCAACAATACCATTCACGGTTATGTGGTTTTTTTTACAGGCTTCAGTAACCATATTTCGGGTCTTGTAATACCTGACGCACCATAAATATTTATCAATTCTCATGTTTTTGAAAAAACGAAGTTAAATTATTCTTCAAAATAAATCTATATTGTATCTTGCGCCCTTAAAAAATCATACAATAATGAACAAATTTAAGTTTTATTTTATTTTATTATTCATTGCATTGGGACTATTTTCCTGTAATAAAAATGATGATGGGAAAATAGCGCCGCCAAGGGATTATTCTGAACAGTATGTTACCGATGCAGCTGCAATTGAAGAATATCTTAAAACTCACTCCATTGAAAAAGTTATTATTGACGGATTGATTGATGTAAAGATTACAAAAATCCCAGACCCAAATACGAATGGGCTTGTTTCCATTTGGGACAATACCGAGTTCCCGTTGAAAAGCATCATTGTAAAAAATGACGGAAGGATAACCAATCTTGTTGGTGGTGAAATCAATGATCCTGTAGAATATAAATTATATTATATAATGCTAAATGAAGGCGGCGGCAACCGTCCGGCAACCGTAGATTCTGTGCTTACATCATACAGAGGCTGGAGGATTTCGGATAATACTGAATTTGACAGAGGAAGCTCATCAGGAATGTGGTCTACTTTTCCTGTTGTAAACTCAGGAGAATCGGCAGTTATATCGGGTTACAGGCAATTTGTATCGCTTTTGAAAACCGCCGATGGCTTTTCTGTGGATCCTGACGGAACGGTTTCCTATGTGAACGCCGGAGTTGGAGTAGTGTTCATTCCTTCCGGATTGGGTTACTATAATAATTCATTGCCAAAAATCTCGGCATATTCCAATATTGCGTTTACTATAAGGCTTAACCGTATGAGAACCCGCGACCATGATAGAGATGGGGTTTTAACGATTAATGAAGATATCAACGGTGACGGGAATTTTTATAATGATGATACCGATGGCGATAAGATTCCGGATTTTCTTGATATTGATGATGATAATGATAATTATTTGACAAGCGGTGAAATTAAAATGGATAACGATGGTACTAAAAACTATCCGTTTGACCAAATTCCGAATTGCCAGGGAACAACCGGTGGATTAAAACGCCATCTGGATCCGAGTTGCCATCGCAATGCGCAATAAAGACAGATATATACTTATAAAAAAATCCCGCTGAATTTCAGTGGGATTTTTTATTGTCTCTTTATTATTTTCTTTTCATCACCCGCCCAATGGCTTCAATGATTGCCGCAGCATTCAGCCTGTATTTTTCCATTAACTGATCCGGAGTTCCGCTTTCGCCA
>CAZSDN010000182.1:0-2795 GCA_964605595.1 uncultured Flavobacterium sp.
GGATTCCGCGCCCGATTGGGCAAAGACTTTTCCTTATACCACAAGTGACGGAGAAGCAAAGGAATACCTGGTTGGCGATGATGAAGCGACGTTATTGTGGATGACCTCATTAGGCTGCATCGAAATGAATCCGTGGTTTAGCCGAATTCAGCATCCCGATAATCCCGATTATTGTGTAATCGATCTGGATCCCGACAAGAATACGTTTGATCAGGTTATCCAGGTGGCTCAGGAAGTAAAAAAAATACTGGATGCAATAGGTGTGCCCGGCTACGTAAAAACCTCCGGTTCAACAGGGATTCACATTTACATCCCTCTTGATGCAAAATATACCTATGATCAATCGCAAATGTTTGGTAAAATGATTGTCACTATCATCAACAAACAATTACCAGAGTTTACAAGCCTTGAACGGCAGATCAAAAACCGTGGCGGGAAAATGTATCTTGACTTTTTACAGAACCGCCCGGGAGCTACTATCGCAGGTCCATATTCATTGCGCCCTAAGATAGGTGCCACTGTTTCTATGCCGCTACATTGGGATGAGGTGAAAAAGGGACTTCAGATGAAAGATTTCACAATTGAAAATGCGGTAGCTCGTGTCAGGTCAGAGGGTGATCTCTTTAAAGGAACACTGCAGAAAGGTATCGATATGGAAAAAGCACTTGCAAAGGCACAAAATCTTTTTTATTGACGAATACGATTAATGATTGCTAATTTTCAATGCTTTTCTTGAAATTTAAAGAAACTACAAGTATTAGATACAGTGCCACAAAGACTACTTCCTTCAATCAAAATGAATTAGGATATCCTCTCTGCATTTAATGTACAACTTTAAAAAAAAACAAAACTCAATGAAAACTTTTTTACGTAACAACGCCCTGTCCATAAGTTTCGCTATACTTTTTTTAGTATCGCTACTCGGTCAGGTCTACTGTGGTCTTACAGAATATAATAAAGAAATTCTCGAGAATGGTGGATCGCCTGTTATCTTAAAGTCATATTTAATGTCGGGTCATTTCCTACAATCCACATTCGAGAACTGGGAGTCAGAGTTTCTGCAAATGATGCTTTTCGTCGTACTGACAATTTTCCTCCAACAAAAAGGCTCATCAGAATCTAAAGATTTTGATAAAGAAGAGGAAGTTGACCGCGAACCTTCTGCAAGACGCAAGGACGCACCTTGGCCGGTAAGAGCCGGAGGCTGGATACTTGAGGTCTATAAGCATTCACTTACAATAGCCCTCACGCTTTTATTTTTGGCATCCTTCCTGCTTCATTTTTACGGTAGTCTGAAAGACGAAAACGAACAATTAAAATTAAAAGGCGAACCATTGGAAACAGCGTCAAATTATATTGGCGGCTCTCGGTTTTGGTTTGAATCGTTCCAGAACTGGCAGAGTGAATTTCTTTCGGTATTTGCTATTGTCATATTATCCATCTTTTTACGGCAACAAGGTTCACCACAATCAAAGCCGGTTGACGCACCCAATAAGGAAACAGGCGAATAACTAATTTATAGTACCATGGCATCACAAAAAATTATCGATTGCGCTCTCGCAATCGCAGATAAAGAATGGAACATCTTCTTCATTGAAAGTGCAACGGCAGGCCGCATGTGTTCTGAATTTGCATTATCGCCCGTATCGGGCAAAATTTTAAGGGGCGGTATATCGTGTTATGAGGTATTTGTGAAAGAGCAGTTTTTGAAGGTACCGCACCGCCTGATTGAAAACCATACCGCAGAGTCAGCTGAAGTAACAGAAACATTGGCAAAAAATGCAGCTAAGTTATTCAACGCTGCTATAACCGTAGCGGTAACAGGTTTAACAACTTCCGGAGGAAGCGAGAGTCCTGACAAACCGGTTGGAACCATGTTCATTCATGTAGTTATGCCTCACAGCACAATTAAGCACCACGAAGTATTTACAGGTGATCAGGAAACGATTGTATTAAAAACAATTGACAGAACTGCTGAACTTATACTAAATGAAATTAAAGGATGAAAACTAAATACAAAGCTACAATCCATGCCGTAACGCCCTGGACAGCTACGGTACAGCAAGACATTTCTAATAGCGAAACTTTATTTGAAACGGCATTAGATGGATACACCCTACGGCTTCATAATTCAGGCGATTCAATTTGGCTTGCTATACAATGGCCTGCTTCGGGTACCATCGCATTCCGTTTGGCTTTCGGTATGAACAGCTCATTTGAACGTATTGCAGTAAACGAAATATCCAACGGCCTTCTGATTACCGCCTCGACAATCCTCGGGAATTATCGCACATACCTTACATTTCCTGATTGTTCAGAAACCGTATTGCGCTACACAACTACTTTTAGGGCCTCCCAACCGCTCTTGATTCCATTCTGGCCCCGGGATATCGTGCCACTCACAAAAGAAGGAAAAATAGAAAATACATCCGGAATAGTGCATTCCCATCAGGTAGGTGGGCGCTCAGGGCAACTATTTTTTAGCTACACGAAACCAATAGTCGGCTCCGTCTTTTACTTTCAGAACCTTACAGCTATGTCACCCTACTGTAATATTACTGAAACGTCCCTGGCAGAAACCGTTGGTGGGGAATGGCCTGAAATAGGATTTCAGTTTCCGGTCAATGCAGAGAAGGCTCTTCCGCCTGACCAGGAATTTACCATTTCCGATGCTTTTGTATTGCTGTCGGAAGTTATTCCTGAGAAAGATTACGAAAAAACACAACAATTTCTTAATTACCTTCTTACACAAAAAATTTCTGTTTGTCCAGCCAAATTTCCGAATGACCTTTTTT
>CAZSDN010000183.1:0-2788 GCA_964605595.1 uncultured Flavobacterium sp.
TCTAAAAGCATAAAAATAAAACAGACACCCACTAAGGTCGCCTGTTTTTATTCTTTTGAAAACTAAATTGGTAGTATTTTCAAGGGCTTACATCTTGATTTTGCAAAAACACCTAATCTGATACATTACCAAAACTCGTTAATTCTAACTTATTTAAAATGTAAATCGTATACCAAGCGCAATGTCCGGCCCGAAATTATCTTCTCTAAAATCATCCCCAAAATAAATTTCAGGACGAATGTTCAGCGATAATTGCAACGGGATGTCAAATACATACTCAATTCCGATATCACCGGCAGCTAACAGAAAAGTTCCACTGTCATCACCATTAAACCCCGGACCTCTATTAACACTATAACCTCCAATACCTCCACCAACACCGGCATACCAATTAAATCCGCCTTCAATATTCCAAACCCAGTGATACAAACCAACAAGTTTATATGCATCATAACTTCTGGTGTCTCTCCATCCTAAATCGAGTTCTAAACGATTATTACCGCCTAAAGCTCGTTGATACGAAAGTTCACCGCCAAAACCGTCGTTATCGCCTAATCGTAAACCCAAGGCGTTTTTTCTGATTTCCTGAGCGTTTGCCGTAAATGCTAAACATAATAACATAACAGCAGATAAGATTACTTTTTTCATAAGATGTTTATTTGATTTAATACCAAATTACTTATTTGGGAATATAAAAGCCACTAAATTATATTAACGTTAACATTCTGGAATATGACAGAAATTGTATGGTAACTATTAGTTAACTTTATAAATATCCAGGATTTCTTTTGAATTCTGAGCGAAGGATTGGGGTATTCCAATTTCAATAGGTAAATCTTCCAGCTGATATGTCACATCGGTACTCGCATAAACAACTCCAATATTGTTTGCATAATATTGCGTTGATGAAATTACATCCTGCGTATTAAGCATTACGACATTTTGCGAAAATCCTGGCACAATTTCAACCGTAGCCGAAATCTTTAAAATAAGTGTAGTCTTAACAGCTTTCACTTCAGTATAAACTGTACCGTCAGGAGCGGTAAAAGTAGGCAAGGTTTCCTTTGCATTGGTTTTTAAAGTATAATTAATAATTAGTGGAAATCCGTTATAATCCTGATTTATTGTACCTGAAACACTGCTCAATTGCTGCCCGTTTGAAGCACTTTCTTTAAAAAGTATGAAATTCGTAAGCGAAAGCTCAACCGGAAGCGTATCGCCAAAATCCAGGTTGGCACTTCCTGTCATTAATAATTCGTCGCCCGAAAAACGGAGGCTATTGTTGTTGACAGAATTAGTATAAAAACCGGACGGTAAAGATTTAGCGCTGAATTTTTTATAATTTTCCGAATTAATAACAGTGTCTTTAGCTATATACAAAGAATCTCTTCCTGAATTATCTGCGCCAGCAAAATTATAAACCCAATAATTCCCAGATGCCAAAGGATAATAATTTCCTTCTGCTACAACAGGATCAGAATCATCGCTGGGAGAGCAGGAACTCAAAATGAAAAACAAGGCAAAAACGAGAGTAAACAACTGTTTCATAATTAATTTAGTTAGGTTAGCGGTGCTAAAATAAACAAAAACATTTGAATCTTTTAAAAATGCAGAATTTTCATCTGGCCAAATTTTTAAACTTAAAAATCAATTAATTGTGAGTTCAGTCCCGAACTTTTAAACTATAAACTTTTAAACTATAAACTAAAAAGTTACATTTGTTTCAAAACAACAAAGAAATGGCCGGAAACAGCTACGGAACATTATTCAGGTTAACAACATTTGGCGAATCCCACGGAGAAGCTTTAGGCGGAATCATCGATGGCTGCCCACCGGGAATCGAGATCGATTTCAAAGCTATCCAAACCGAAATGAACCGCCGAAAACCCGGGCAATCAGCTATAGTTACACAACGAAAAGAAGCTGATGAAGTTCAGTTTTTATCCGGGATATTTGAAGGTAAAACAACCGGAACGCCAATTGGGTTCATTATTCCGAATACAAACCAGAAAACGGATGATTATTCCCATATTAAAGATACTTACCGCCCGAGCCACGCCGATTATGTTTACGAAAAAAAATACGGGATCCGTGATTACCGCGGTGGCGGAAGAAGCTCTGCGCGCGAAACCGTAAGCCGTGTTGTCGCAGGTGCCATTGCAAAACAGATATTAAAAAATATTAAAATCAATGCGTTCGTTTCTTCGGTCGGAGAGATTTTTATTGATAAACCATACCAGGCGCTCGATTTTTCCAAAACCGAATCCAACGATGTGCGCTGCCCTGATGCAGAAACCGCCGAAAAAATGGAAAATTACATTCGTGAAATCCGCAAACAAGGCGATACAATTGGCGGAACGGTTACCTGCGTTTTGCAAAATGTTCCCATCGGGCTTGGCGAACCGGTTTTTGATAAACTGCACGCCGAACTGGGAAAAGCGATGTTGTCAATAAATGCCGTTCACGGTTTCGAATACGGAAGCGGTTTTTGCGGAGCTAAAATGAAAGGTAGCGAGCACAACGACCTGCAAAATCCTGACGGAACGACAAAAACGAACCTTTCAGGCGGAATCCAGGGCGGAATTTCAAACGGAATGGATATTTATTTCCGCGTCGCTTTCAAACCCGTCGCGACAATTATGCAAACCCAGCAAACGCTTGACAATAACGGAAATATCGCAGAAATGCACGGAAAAGGAAGGCATGATCCATGCGTGGTGCCACGCGCCGTTCCAATTGTTGAAGCAATGGCCGCTATTGTACTTGCTGATTTTGTAATGCGATTCAA
>CAZSDN010000184.1:0-2729 GCA_964605595.1 uncultured Flavobacterium sp.
TTGGCGGTGTATTGGGTTATATCGTATTGAGCAAACAAAGTAAGAAAAACTAAAACCTGCTTATGCCGAACTATTTTGACAATCCCAAGAGTAAACTTGACCTATTCCGTCAGAAAATGTATATCATCATATATGGTGTGAATACTCCTGCTGGAAAGGCTTTTGACGTAGGCTTGCTCATAGCTATCTTGCTAAGCGTTTTTACCATAATGGCAGAAACGGTCGAAGGTATCGACCATACTTACCACAGGGAACTCATCGTTTTAGAATGGATTTTTACCATCATCTTTACGTTGGAATATGCGTTACGGATTTTTGTAAGTAAAAAACCGTTAAAATATATATTCAGCTTTTACGGTATCATTGATTTGCTTTCTATATTGCCAATGTTCCTTTCTGTCTTTATCAAGGGCAGTCATATTTTAAGTAGTTTCAGGATTTTAAGATTACTCCGACTGTTCAGGGTATTTCGCCTCATTGAATTTGTGGAAGAGTCTGCAAAACTTAAAGTGGCACTGATGGCTAGCAGAGCAAAAATAATGGTATTTCTTTACACCGTATTAATCATTGCCGTATTGATTGGTACATTGATGTATTACATTGAAGGGCCGGAAAACGGTTTTACGAGTATTCCCAAAAGTGTGTTTTACACTATTGTTACGCTGACCACCGTAGGTTATGGCGATATGGTGCCGACTACTGCTTTGGGGCAGTTTTTGTCAATGCTACTAATGGTTACCGGTTATGGTATCATCGCTGTGCCTACCGGAATTGTAGGTGTAGAGATTGCAAAAGAGGTAAGAAAATCCATCGGCAAGGAAAAAGAACATAACAAATTGAACGGTATAGTGTGTGCTCATTGCAATAAGGAAGGTCATCGGGATGATGCCAAATATTGTTACAGTTGCGGGCATTATCTCAATTCCTAAACTTAACAATTCTTATGAGCAATAAAATATTTGACTTTATCAATCTTCATAACGGAGAGGAAGAAAAAAACAAAGTACTCGAAAACGTAACAGCCAACATCTCTTTCCGTGGCTCAAACCTGTGGATTTTGGCTTGTGCCATTATCATCGCCTCTATCGGGCTAAATGTAAATTCGACTGCCGTAATTATCGGAGCGATGCTGATTTCTCCGCTGATGGGACCGATTGTAGGTGCGGGTTTTGCGTTGGGGACTTACGACTTTGCCCTGCTTAGAAAGTCGATGAAAAACTTATTGATTTCTACGGTAGTGAGCTTGCTTGTTTCTGCATTTTATTTCTATTTAAGCCCTTTCAAAGATGTACAATCAGAACTGTTGGCAAGAACTTCTCCCAATATTTACGATGTGCTGATTGCCTTTTTCGGTGGGTTGGTCGGCGTGATTGCCATTACAAGGGTAGAAAAAGGAAATCCAATTCCGGGCGTGGCTATTGCAACGGCATTGATGCCACCTTTGTGTACCGCAGGTTATGGATTGGCAACGTTTAATTTGTCCTATTTTGCAGGAGCGTTTTATCTATATACCATCAACTGCTTTTTCATTTGTATAGCCACGTTTTTTGTGGTCAAATATTTGAAATATCCCGCTACGAGCTTTAAAGGCAGGCTTTATGAAAGAAAAATCCGATTGGGCATAACCACATTGGTGATGATAATGATAGTTCCGAGCTTTTACTTGGCTTACAATCTTTTCAACGAGAAAAAATTTACCAATACGGTCGAGGATTTCATCAATTCAGAATTTAGTAGCCGGGGCTTTACCGTGATTTATAAAAAACTGAACTACAATGCCAGTCCCCGAACGGTGGACATCGCTTTCCTGAATAAGAAGTTGGGCAAAGATGAAATAGCAATGTATAATCGCCTGCTTGACGAAAAAGGTATTCATAATACCGTATTGAGTTTCCGGCAGAATGAGGAAGACATCAAATCCGAAATATTGAGTGAAATAAACAAGCAGAATGCTTCTGTTTCCGAGAAAGATGTAACCATCAATAATTTACGACAAGAGTTGGATAAATACAAAGTCAGCGAACCAAATCTTGTAAAAGAAATGAACATACTTTTTCCCGATTTTAAGAATATCAAATTGGGAAAAATTGAAAAATATCCGAATACCGATAGCACAAAAGTTCAGTTCTTGGTATTGTACAATGCGGGTAAGAAACTCAAAAATGAAGATAAAGACAAAATAAAACAATGGCTGAATGAACGGTTAAGCAGTCAGGAAGTTTTATTGGTGCAAGATGAGTTTTTATAAATTATCTTCTTTTGACACGCTTTCTTTTCTTCTTCATTTTATTGGCAAAATCTTGTTCCTCGTAATCTTCGCCCTGTGCTTCGGGCAATAAACCGCCCAATGCTTCAATCAAACCGTCTTCGTGTTTTTCAGTATGTAAAAAGTCGAACAAATGGTGTGGTTCTTCCGCAGGAAGATCCGCATCATTTGATGTGGATAGTTTTGGTTGTGATACGGCAGGTTCTTTAATATCGGGTTTGATGTTATTGTTCCAATAATCATTAAAGGTATTGGCAGAAAGTTCCTTGCTTAAACGTGAACCGTTCCATACGATTTTGGAATTGTGGTCGATAAAGGTCATTCCGTATATACGTCCTGCATCGTTTCTTCGCACTACAACATTAATACCCTGTTCTCCTAATTGCTTTTTAAAAGCCTGTTCGTTGTTTGTGGATTGCAGGGCAATGGTAACGGCTGATTGCAAGGTCTTTTTGGTCGGGGT
>CAZSDN010000185.1:0-2686 GCA_964605595.1 uncultured Flavobacterium sp.
GCACTCACACCCACCTGCTCAGTTAACGCCTCTTCGCGACGACGCTTACGCTCAGTGTGGTACGCCAAACCAGTACCCGCCGGAATAAGACGGCCAACCACCACGTTCTCTTTGAGGCCGCGCAGGTTGTCTTTCTTGCCGGTAACCGCCGCTTCGGTGAGTACGCGAGTGGTCTCCTGGAAAGAGGCCGCCGAAATGAACGACTCGGTTGCCAACGATGCCTTGGTGATACCCAGCAACAAGCGCTCATAGTTTGCAGGCTGCCTGCCTTCGGCGCGCAGTTTTTCGTTCTCCCCCAATACAGAGGTCAACTCAACCTGCTCGCCTTTCACAAAGCTGGAGTCACCCATGGTGGTGATTTCCACTTTACGCAGCATTTGACGCACGATTGTTTCGATATGCTTATCGTTAATCTTCACGCCCTGCAGACGGTATACATCTTGGATTTCATTGGTGATGTAACGCGCCAACGCCTCAACACCCTGCAAGCGCAGAATATCGTGCGGGTTTGATGGACCGTCGGATACAACCTCACCCTTGGCAACCATTTCACCTTCAAACACGGTGAGTTGGCGATGCTTGGGGATCAACACTTCATAGTGGGTTGAACCATCATCCAACACCTGGCCATCAGTTGGGGTGATGATCAAGCGGCGCTTGCCCTTCGTCTCTTTACCAAAGCTCACGGTACCTGAAATTTCGGCCAGAATTGATGGCTCTTTCGGGCGGCGCGCTTCAAACAAGTCGGCAACGCGCGGCAGACCACCGGTGATGTCGCGGGTTTTAGAGCCTTCCTGAGGAATACGGGCAATAATGTCGCCCACATTAATCTGGTCGCTGTTGTTAATGCTGAGGATCGCCTTAGCGGGCAGCATGTAGTGCGCCGGCACATTGGTGTTCGCAAGGAACAGCTCTTTGCCTTTCGCATCGACCAGCGTTACCGCCGGGCGCAAATCTTTACCCGCCGATGGACGCTCGGCCGGGTCCAGAATTTCGATGGAGCTCAAGCCGGTCAGTTCATCGGTTTGACGTCTGATCGACAGGCCGTCTTCCATGCCCGAGAAGGCAACGGTACCCGCCACTTCCGACACAATCGGGTGAGTGTGCGGATCCCACTTGGCAACAATTTGGCCACCTTTTACCGCTTCGCCATCTTTTACAGTGATAAGAGCACCGTAAGGAATCTTATAACGCTCGCGCTCGCGGCCGCTGGCGTCAGCAATGGCCAACTCACCAGAACGCGATACAGCTACCAGGTTACCAGCGGGGTTGCTCACCACTTTAACGTTGAGCAGGCGCACACTACCTTCCTGCTTAACTTGTACGCTATCGGCAGCAGACGCTCGCGATGCAGCACCACCAATGTGGAAGGTACGCATGGTCAACTGGGTACCTGGCTCACCGATGGACTGAGCAGCGATAACGCCAACAGCTTCGCCTGGGTTTACACGATGACCACGAGCCAGATCACGGCCATAACACATAGAGCAGATGCCGTTGCGAGATTCACAGGCAATGGGCGAACGCACCAATACCTCGTCAATGCTCATTTCTTCTATGCGACCCACCCAGGCTTCATCGATCATGGTGCCTGCGGGAACGAGAATTTCATCGCTACCCGGGCGAATAACATCGCGCGCCACAATACGACCGAGAATACGATCGCCCAGCGATTCAATAACATCACCACCTTCTATCACAGGTGACATGGACAAGCCCGCATCGGTACCGCAATCTTGCAGCGTTACCACCAAGTCTTGTGCAACGTCCACCAAACGACGAGTCAGGTAACCGGAGTTAGCTGTTTTCAAGGCGGTATCGGCCAAACCTTTACGCGCACCGTGAGTAGAAATAAAGTACTGAAGTACGTTCAATCCTTCACGGAAGTTCGCCTTAATGGGCGTTTCAATAATAGAGCCATCGGGACGCGCCATCAGGCCACGCATACCGGCCAACTGACGAATTTGCGCTGGCGAGCCACGCGCACCTGAGTCGGCATACATAAAGACAGAGTTGAAAGACGACTGCTGCTCTTCTTCGCCATCGCGATTAATAACAGTCTCTTTCGAAATACCTTCCATCATCGACTTGGCAACCAAATCGTTGGCGCGCGACCAGATGTCGATGACTTTGTTGTACTTCTCACCCTGGGTCACCAAACCCGAGGCATACTGCGACTCAATTTCTTTTACTTCGGCATCGGCGCGAGCAATGATATCCGCCTTGGCAGCAGGAATTGTAAAATCGTTAACGCCAATAGAAGAGCCAGACTTGGTAGAGAAGTCATAGCCCATGTACATCAGGCGGTCAGCGAAAATAACCGTCGCCTTTAAACCTACTACGCGGTAGCAATAGTTGATTACCGCAGAAATGGCTTTTTTCACCATGGGGCGATTGATCATTTCCAGCGGGATACCGGCAGGGACAATTTCCCACAACAGCACGCGGCCCACTGTGGTTTGCACCAGTTTGGTTTCGCTGGTTCTCTCGCCTTCGGCACCAATCAAGGTTTCATTCAAACGCACTTTGATGCGCGCCTGCAGGTCAACTTGCTTAGCGTAGTAAGCGCGCGATACTTCCAGCGTATCGGCAAATATCATGCCTTCGCCCCGGGCGTTGATACGCTCACGGCTCATCCAGTACAAGCCCAATACCACGTCTTGCGACGGAACAATAATAGGCTCGC
>CAZSDN010000186.1:0-2431 GCA_964605595.1 uncultured Flavobacterium sp.
GCTACACGCAAAGGGTCCTTTGTATAGTCTGGAGGCCAGATAATATCTGTTAAGCCCTTTGCCGCCGCCATAGTTTCAAGCTCGGCCAAACTTACTTCTGGACAGACTCGAATGACTCTTTCAACAAAGTAGGATGCCTGCTTCATTTGGCACATCGCCTTTAACTCTGACTGTACTATGTCTTCCGGCAGTAGAGGATATATGAGAAGAAACTTTGCATAGGTCTGCGCTCGCCTAACTGGTTCGTCAAGTCCATCCAGAAGTTCTTGCACAATTGGATTATGCTGAGCGTCTATTTCGGTCTGTTCTATGAGCAGTTTCTCTGTCGATTCCCGAGAAAGATGTTGCTTGGTATATTCTTCAGCAACTTTTGTCTGGAAGTCCATAAGGCTAGAGAAGTCTTCGTGATCGTAAATCGCATCCGGCCCTGGACCGATACCGCGACTACCGGCACATACATACCGAAGATGACGAGAAGTAGGCACTAGCCCATCATTCACAAACATGAAGTGGACACCCCAATCAATAAAGTCATTAGTGTCCCATTCCTTCACATTTACCCAGCCCGCAAGCTCCAAGGCAACGCTCGGCTTACCAAATTGTTTTTGCATCTGCTTTACTAAATGCTAAAATCTCAAAATAACCACCATACATTTTCACTCTTATATCAGAACTCATTAAACGTTTTTTTACATTTACGTTAATAATTCCGTCAAAAGTAAACGTATCCTCATTGTATCCCATTAGATACCAATGACGCTTTCTTATCGTAAGGCTTTTAGTATTGACATTAATTGAAATGTACCAAGGGGTGAATATGTCCCACAAACCCACTCGTCTTTTTTTGCTGAAAATTCCGTCATAAAATTCTTCTTGTCCGCTTTTCTGTCCTCTAAGTGCTCTAAGATAATCATCTTGTTCTTCCTTGTCTTTTTCTGCTTTTGACCTAATGTCTCTTGACAATGCATTAATAATGATAAAGACAAAAAGCAATAATCCCTTAATAAAGTTGATAAATCCTCTAATTAGAATTGCGGGTTTGTTAGATTTTAAATTAATTACTTCCATAGTTTTGATATTTTATGTTCAGCAATTATGTGCTAAAAAATTTAAAATGACAAATATGTCATTAAATTTTTTCTTTCAGCATCTGAATTTGCTTTACTATGAGGCAGGTTCGCAATCAAGTTTTACTTAAAGCCATTGGTTTAGCATTCAAAGAATTGCGTAATGAAAATAATCTGACACAAGAAGACGTTTATAACGATACGGGAATACATATAGGAAGAATAGAAACCGCCCAAACAAACCTTACTGTTTCCACATTACAATCCCTTTGCAATTATTACGAAGTAAATCTTGTTGATTTTATTAAACGTGTAAAATCGTAATTTGCGAAATGAACAAAAACATAAAAATACTTTTAATCGTTTTGATTGCTGCGCTGGCAGTATTTTTCTTGGTGGTAAACAAGCCTTGGACAACGCTGAAAGCGGAACTGAAAGACTTTGACATTAAAGATACCACGCAAATCACAAAAGTTTTTCTGGCAAAAAAAGCAGGAAACACCGTTTTGCTGGAAAAGCAACCCGACAACAGTTGGCTTGTGAACGGCACTTACAAAGCGGACATCACAAAAATAAATCTGCTGAAAGCAACGATGAAACAAATTCAGGTACGCAATCCGCTTTCGGAAAGCGAGTTTAATTCGGTGGTTGCGGCAATGGCTGCACACGCTACCAAAGTTGAATTTTACAACGAAAAAAAGTTGCTCAAAACAATTTATGTCGGCTCGCAAACACCCGACCAGACTGGTACGTTTATGATGATTGAAGGTTCTTCAACGCCTTTTGTAACGCATATTGCAGGGTTTGTCGGTTATTTAACGCCACGTTTCAGCACCGATTATATTCGCTGGAAATCAAAAGAGATTTTTGTGTTGCCTGCCGATGAAATTGCAGAAATAAAAGTGGATTATCCGCAGCAGCTAAATGAAAGTTTTGTGATTGATAATACTTCACAAGAACCTGTTTTGAAAAACACAAAAAACGAAACAGTGAAAACGGAAATTCCTTTTCTGAAATATTATCTCGGAATGTTCGGCAACTTATATTTTGAGGGATATGTAGAAGATGTGAAACCTGTACAAAATGATTCTATTCGCGCTACGCCAGTGTTTTGTACTATTGAAGTAAAGCAAAAAAATACAGAGCAAACACACCGCTTGCAGGTTTATCAGAAAGGTGTGAACAGACGCTCATTGCAGCAATACGATGAAGAAGGAAATAAGTTAGACATTGACCCCGACAAATATCTGGCGTATGTAAACGATGATGAAAATGTGGTTTATATTCAAGAATATGTTTTTGGAAAAGTCTTTAAACAGTTAAGCGAGTTTAAAAACATCAAATAAAAAAAGCCCCTGCCAGTT
>CAZSDN010000186.1:2441-2667 GCA_964605595.1 uncultured Flavobacterium sp.
CTTTTTTTACAATTCATCTTCATTGTAGAAATAATCTTCATTAGTCGGATAGTCCGGCCAAACCTCCTCAATGCTTTCAAAAGGGTCTCCATCATCTTCCATTTCTTGCAGGTTTTCTATCACCTCCAAAGGCGCACCCGAACGAGTGGCATAGTCTATCAGTTCATCTTTTGTTGCGGGCCAGGGCGCATCATCCAAGTAGGATGCTAATTCAAGTGTCCAGTAC
>CAZSDN010000187.1:0-1960 GCA_964605595.1 uncultured Flavobacterium sp.
TTGAGTAATACTAATAATTAATACCTTGTTGCATTAAGGTCTTGAATCCGCCTACGTTCAGTAAAATGACGCATAACGTCCCGTGGCTTTGCGTCTGTTGCGGAAATTGGAGCTGAGTACGTTCGGCTAAGATAAAAGATTTTTTGGAAAAAAATCGCCCGGCGACTTAAACAGCAGCAATAGCGCAAAACCGCTGTTAGCAGCTGGTGTAACTATCCGATATTATTTGATTTTACCCTATTACAATTTTCACAAAGTAATTGAAGATTTCGATATGTATTAGATCCTCCTTTAGAAAACGGAATTATATGATCGAATTCTAGCTTTTCGGATTTTCCGCAAGATACGCATTTACCGTTATCTCTTTTCCAAACTTTATCCATTACATCTTGAGGTATTGGTTCGCGTCTAATTTGCGTTGAAACAGAAATCTCACCGGATTCTGCAAGCTCTTTTTCAATTTCCCTTCGCAATGTTACCAAACGCTCTTTTTCTCGCTTTTGAATTTCCTTTTCTAAAATTTCATTTTTGATACGATTTCGTTCTTCTTGAATTTTATTTTGTTCCAGTTCGTTTAGATGATTCTCAACTTTTTGATCAATCTCATTTTCGTAAAGATGCATATACTTATTTCTAAATAGCTTGCAATTTTTAGATAGAAATTCTCCTGTTTCAAATATACTTTCTAATTCCGCCAAATCTCTTACATTGACTTCGCGACTTTTACTCCCATCAAATTTTCCAACAATATCTAGACTTTCCAGTTGATCAATTAATCGTCCAGCTTGATTGTAACCGACTCTCAATTTTCTTTGAAGTAGTGAAGCCGATCCTTGTTGCGCAATAACAATAATCTCAGCAGCTTGTTTTATGAAAGTATCATATTCTTCTTTCTTGAAGAAATTTGGAACTTCTGAAAGGTTGATCTTTTTAATTCGTCTTCTAACTTCTGATTCCACACATATTTGGAGTTCAGTTTGATTTAATTCATTTATCAATCCAACTTTATTAGGTGAAACATCGGATATTGAAGTATCGATTATTTGTTTTCTCTTGAATAAATTTCCAAACATTTTTTGACTATTTAGTTCAACACTTGCTGCTAACGTTTCGCCGCTTTGCGTCTGTTGCGAACTTCGCAACTGAGTTCTTTCGGCTAAGATAATTTTTCTTGCGAAAGAAAAACGTCCGGCTTGCAGAAATTTCGCAATAGCGCAAAACGGCTGTTGGCAGCAGTTCTTTATTCTAGCAGAGTTTTGAAATTAAATTTGGATAACTCTTCAATTAAGTCAATTTTATTATAAATATTAATAACTCGCTCTTTTCCGAGTTGAGCCATTTCTGCGGATGTGTATTCGTCCGCATCTTTTCCTCCAATCGTAATATCTTCTAAAAAACGATGTAAATAATCTGAACGTAATGTATTTTCTTTTCCCATTTTCATATTTCCACTTAAAATATATCCTTGTGCAGAAAAATAGTAATCTGATATTATCATAGGTAACGGAATAAAAGAAAAAGATTTTAAAAATCTACTTCCTAATGATCTAGCGTAATTGTGGTTACAGTCTAATAATGTTGCTCTGTGATGTAACGAATCGAACATTTGATAGCCAAAATTTTGAATATGATTACTTAAATATATAAAACTTAAATCAAACAACTCTGAATAATCCGTTTTTGAATTTCTGAAAAATTTATCTATTAGAAATGAAGACGCAATTCCAATCGCATCTGCATAAACCGTATTAAAAGTAAAATTTGCATTATTTACTTCACAATCTATAATGTACATTAATTTATTATATGCTTCTTCATGCAATTCATTTTGATAAAGAATGATTGCGAGTTGCAATTCGATAGAAACATGAGTTTCTCCATTTATTGAAAGTTCGTTTTCAATTTCATTTACTAGATTGAGAGTTTGATTTTGTTGATTGATTTTTGTTATGAAATAAAC
>CAZSDN010000187.1:1970-2599 GCA_964605595.1 uncultured Flavobacterium sp.
TGCGACTATGTTCCATATAAGTAAAATTTAATTAAATGTTTTTTGATGATAGTATTTATTCGTGTTCAGAAAATTCTTTAGAAGTTAGATGATAAGCATTGCAAAAACATTTATAAACACGAACAGGTTTTTTATTTTCTTGTGTTTTTCGCATAATTCTTACAATTTCTTTCATCGCTTCTTTTTCCGTCGAGTAAGAAATTTTATCGCACTTGGAAAAAACTCTAGGATGTTGTTTTTCTTTTTCAATTTCAGCAAGTTGCGTAAGTTTTTCAAGATTCAAATTTATATAGATTTTAAGCTCTTCGTCTTTTGTAGAATTTCGAATATTTAATAGATATTTTGCAGGAATATTTTTTAATGAAGTAAATTTATACTTTCCTGATGCTAAAAATAGTGAGTTATCATTGTACATAATTTTACATTTATCGTTCTGTTCTCCGATTCTGCTGACGAATTGCAGCCAACGTCCCGTGGCTTTGCGTCTGTTGCGAGTTCTGGAACTGAGTACGTTCGGCTAAGATAGGAGATTTTTTGGAGAAAAATCGCCCGGCAACTTAAACAGCAGCAATAGCGCAAAACCGCTGTTGTAAGCAGTTTTTACTGATAACCGACCGAACTTTTACCAA
>CAZSDN010000188.1:0-2390 GCA_964605595.1 uncultured Flavobacterium sp.
GGTAATCACATGGATATGGCGTGCATTCATCAAAGGCCATAATTATATCTGCGCCAATCGTTCGCTGGATTTCCATGACATTTTCAGGAGTAAAAAAGTGGTATGAGCCATCGATATGCGATTTGAATTTTACGTCTTCTTCCTTGATTTTACGGTTTGCCGAAAGCGAATACACCTGATAGCCACCAGAATCGGTAAGGATATTCCGGTCCCAATTCATGAATTTATGCAGGCCTCCTGCTTTTTCAAGGATCTCTGTCTGCGGGCGCAGGTAAAGATGATACGTATTTCCAAGAATGATATCCGGGTTGATATCGTCTTTCAATTCACGCTGATGAACGCCTTTTACAGTTCCGGCTGTTCCTACGGGCATGAAAATAGGTGTTTCAATTGTTCCGTGGTCAGTAGTTATTTTTCCTGCACGAGCTTTAGATTGTGGATCTTTCTGTAATAATTCAAACTTCATAAAGACATTTATTTTCCGGTTTCAGAACGGGCAAAGATAATGGAATTGTAATTTATGATTCTGCTATTTATGGATTAAATTAACAATTTGGCAAACATTGATTTTCAATTCAAAAACCCAATGTATTGCACACAGATTATTTGTAAATTAGCGTGGCATTAATACTAAATCCGATGAGTTTCAGAAAAAGAACAAAAAACCTGGTCGTTTTCACATTTGCATTTATTCTCTTTACAGTAATCGGAATAGTTTCTCATGAATACGGCCATATCCTGGCGGCAAATTATCTTGGTTATGAAACCAAACTGCATTATGCGAGTATGGACTGGAATGGCGAAGAATTTAAAAAACAATACGAAATACTTTATCTTGAAAACGAAGAAGACATCCATAATAACCAGCCATTCCCGGACAAACAGCGAATGGATGATATGCTCAGCAAATTCAAACGCCACAGTTTCATCATTACTTTAGCCGGGCCGTTGCAAACCACATTTACCGGAATTTTGGGTTTGCTATTGCTATTTCTCCGAAGAAATATGCGCAGGCGAAATGGCTTGAAAATAATAGACTGGCTCGGAGTATTTATGGCGCTTTTCTGGCTTCGGGAAATCTTTAACCTTATGATGTCAATCCTCAGAAAATTAATTACCGGCAAAGATTCATTTTTTGGAGGCGACGAAATGCAGCTTTCGCTGATATTGGGTTTACCGGCCGGGACATTTTCAATAGCATTAGCAATTTTAGGATTATTAATTTCGTATTTTGTGATTTTCAGGATTATCCCAAAAGCCAATCGCCCTATATTCGTCATAAGCGGATGCATTGGCGGACTAGCTGGTTATTTCATATGGATGTATGGAATAGGGCCTGTTTTTCTTCCTTAAAACACAGAATTTACAATTTTTGCGCGTTTTTACTCACAACTTTTGATAACTATTCAAAAAATGTTTTGTGGCAATACCAAATAAAATTACTTTTGCTGAAGTTTAACTTTACACAATAATGAAGCGCAACACACAACAATTAAACAATTTAGCCATTCAGGTTCGAAGAGATATCCTTCGTATGGTTCATGCCGTTAATTCCGGTCATCCGGGCGGTTCTCTCGGATGTACAGAATTTTTCGTAGCCCTTTATCAAAACCTTATGGATCGTAAGGAAACTTTTGATATGGACGGAATTGGCGAAGACATTTTTTTCCTTTCAAACGGGCATATTTCTCCCGTTTTTTACAGCATTTTGGCACGAAGCGGATATTTTCCGGTTGCTGAATTGTCAACATTCAGATTGCTGAATTCGAGACTGCAAGGACATCCTACAACACATGAAGGATTACCCGGCGTTAGGGTTGCTTCAGGGTCACTCGGCCAGGGAATGTCGGTTGCCATTGGCGCCGCACAGGCAAAAAAATTAAATAACTGTAATCATCTTGTGTACACTTTACATGGAGATGGCGAATTACAGGAAGGGCAAAATTGGGAAGCAATCATGTATGCTTCAGCCAAGAAAGTTGACAACCTTATTGCGACTATCGATCTTAACGGAAAACAGATTGACGGTTCTACCGATGAAGTATTGCACATGGGAAGCATCCGTGCAAAGTTTGAAGCTTTTGATTGGGAAGTGATCGACATTGAAGAAGGGAACAATATTGAAGCTATCATCGAAGGTATGAATCAGGCCAAAGCATTAACCGGAAAAGGAAAACCGGTTTGTGTTTTATTGCACACCGAAATGGGCAACGGCGTTGATTATATGATGTACAGCCATGCATGGCACGGAAAAGCTCCAAACGATGAACAGCTTTTCAATGCCTTGAGCCAGAATTATTGTGAAGGCGAAAGCGATTATTAATCAATTTATAGCTAACAATTAATAATTGACAAAACTTACAGAAATGACTAAACACGAAAATACAGGA
>CAZSDN010000189.1:0-2379 GCA_964605595.1 uncultured Flavobacterium sp.
CACCGAAAATACTCAGTTCCAAAACCCGCAACAGTCGCAAAGCCACGGGACGTTATGCGACATTTTAAATCACGATTAGACATGAAATATTTCATATTTTTTCTTTCATTTATTACATATTCAGCTAATGGGCAAATAAATTCTAAAGAAATTGCCAATAGCATTCATGAATATAAAAAGTTGTTTTTTGAGAATAAATTTGAAAAACTTTCAGAATTTGCATCCCCAAAACTTATCGAATATTTATCTTCAAAAGAAGATTTAGTCTTTTTGCTTAACGAAACAAATAAAGCATTAGAATCAAAAGGTGCCAAAATAATTGATATCTCTTTTGGAGAAATTTCAAAAATCTACAATGAAGGCGAAGAACTACAATGTTCAGTTCCTTTAGAAGTTGTATTGGAAAATGATAAAATTATAGGATATGTATATTCAAGTTTAGCATTGATTTCGTTTGATAAAGGCAAAAAATGGTATTTTGCATTTAAAGTTGAAGACGATGATTTAGAAAATAATAAAGTTCTAGGACTAAATCAAAATATTATTCTTCCAGCAAAAACTCAAAAAGCTGTTTCAAAATAACAAAACGCCGCATAACAGCGGTTTTGCGCTATTGCTTCGGAATAAAATCGCCACACGATTTTATTCCGAAATTTCTTTTTATCTTCACCGAAAATACTCAGTTCCAAAACTCGCAACAGCCGCAAAGCCACGGGACGTTAGCAGAAAGACTTATAAAATCCCGTTTACAATGGAACAAAATTATTTCTACCTTAATGATAAAATTGAGGAAATTAAGAACAACTTTATTCAAAGGAACGGCTGGATAAAAGTTTATGAAAATATTAACGATGAAGATGATTCATCAGGTATTTATTGTTGTCTTATTTCAAATAATAAAGTAAACTCATATAATCAAAATTACGATTGGCCAATTCAAATTGGAAGTGAAGGAAAGCCTTCAGTTTTTGGAGACAACTCTTACCAAACATACGCAAACGAAGGCGTCGAGCCTTTTTTGTTTTCTAAATATTTTTCGTTAGTGGATAAGTCAGTTTCATATATTGATATCGCCGAGGAATTTATCCTTTATTTTAAACTATATGAAACGGGAAATGATAAACAAAATAGAATTTTTTATTACGTTGACGATTATGGTGAATTAGATGAAGTAATAATTATTAAACCTAATTCGATAAATGTAAAATTGAAATATCTTAAAGAGTACATCTCTATCAGGGAAATGCATTTCATAATTTGCTTTGATTTTATGCGACTAATAAAAAAGATCCCAAAAGATTGGGAAACAAAAGGAGGTGAAAATATTATAAAAGAACAGAATTATATTTTCAGTCATTTAATACGAGGCGTTTTTGACAAAATACAGAGTTGGATACTTGGAAAAGTTTTCATTGAACCGAGCAACGAGAAAAGAACTCATTTTGATTTAGATAATTATAAATATGAAAGTTTCATTATAGGTTATGATGGAAACGGTGAATTAGAATATGAAAATTGTGCTGCGCACAATATTCATTTTACGGTTACTTATTTTAGAAAGGAAGTTTTGGACAAATATTATAACAATCCGGAACTTTATGAAGTAGATTCTTTTGCAGTAAATTGTAAATTTTTTCGTTTGAAAATAGATAATAATCAAAGAGATTATGTGCCAGTTTTTTTGCGAGATTTGAGAATACTTTCACATAAAGAGCAACTCCATTGGAAACAATATAATATTGCCCCTAAAGATGGAATGAATATAAGTGCAACATATTATCGAACTATGATTGAAGGACGATGGGCTGAGAGACCAGAAGCTGTTGATTTATTTTTTAAAACAAAGTATGAGGAATTCAATAAAAAATGGAAAGATAAATATGGGTGGAATTTTTATAAACCATTATCGACTAAAGATAAATATCTTTATACATCTTTACATTCAATAACCAGCAACAATATAAAATCTTTTTGTGAACAAACATTAACCGTAGTCAAATTGACTATCGATAGAATTAATGAAAAAGAAATAACCAAAGGATTACAATTGGAGAATAACTTAAAAGGAATTGGTAAACTCGAAAAATTCATCGAGAGTAATAACATACATATCCCGGAGATGTTTCAATTTTTAAGAAATCTTCAAAATTTAAGATCGGGATTGATTGCTCATAGTTTTAGTGAGTCCAATAAAGATTGTCAAAACGCAATTAAATATTTCAATTTGGAAGAAGCTAATTATTCAGAAATCTTTGATGACATCTTAGTGAAATCAATTCTAACGCTAAATACATTAGAAAAACAATTTGAACTTTAGTCCTTCTGCTAACAGCGGTTTTGCGCTATTGCTGCTTTAAGTTATGAAATTACGTTTTTATT
>CAZSDN010000190.1:0-2360 GCA_964605595.1 uncultured Flavobacterium sp.
AATCGGTTATCAAGGGTTGATCTATCGGAAAGCAGTTGACAATATCAATCACTTTTCAGAAAATACTCCAGGAAGACAATTCGTATTTGCGGGTTTCAATGCACTTAATGCAGCCGAGGAAAAAATCATCCAACATCTCATCGCTTCCGATAAAGCAACCATTTTTTGGGATGCTGACCAAACATTCCTAAATGATCTGTTTCACGATGCGGGCCTGTTTTTGCGCCGGTTTAAAGAAAACTGGAAACACTATAAATCGAACCCATTTGAGTGGATTTCAGATGATTTTTCACAACCGAAAAATATTCAGGTCATCGGAACGCCAAAATCAATAGGACAAACTAAAATTGCTGGAAAAATCATTGAAAAAATCGTAAGTGAAAACCCAGACTCATCACTTGATAAAACTGCAATTGTGCTTGGAGAAGAGAATTTACTCGTACCACTTTTATACGCATTACCATCATCCGTTGGCGCATTGAATATTACAATGGGTTATTCGGGAAAAAATAATCCGGCGCAAATCCTGATAGGAAAATTGTTTAAAATGCATACCAACGCGATTTCACGCGGCGGAAATTATGTATTCTATTACAAAGATGTTCTCGATATCCTGACCCATCCGCTGGTTGAACCGTTTGCCGAAACAAATGGATTGGTGCGGATAATAAATGCCAACAATTATACTTTTATTACGCATAAAAAGCTCGATGAATTACATCCGAATCAAGGAAAATTGTATCAATTGCTGTTTAATAAATGGGAAAGCAATCCAATTGAAATCCTCGAAAATATTTCCGCATTACTCCAAACAATAAAGAACAATTTAAGCCATGACAGTGAAGAAGAAAAGATTACCAAAGCATTCGTGTTCTCAGTTTTTAAAGTCATAAATAAACTCATTACCTATTATTCGCAACACAAATACCTTGATAAGATTGAAACGCTTTATGCAATTTACAAGCAAATAATCGATCTCGCCGAAGTGTCTTTTGAAGGTGAACCGCTAAACGGCTTACAGATTATGGGCGTACTCGAAAGCCGTGTGCTCGATTTCGAAACCATAATTGTAACATCAATGAACGAAGGAAAATTTCCGGCCGGGAAATCACAAAATTCATTCATTCCTTATGATGTGAAACGTGAACTCGGACTTCCGACATACAAGGAAAAAGATGCTATTTACACCTATCATTTTTATCATTTATTGCAGCGCGCCAAAAACATTTACCTGCTTTACAATACCGAAAGCGAAGGTCTTGACGGAGGCGAACAAAGCCGTTTTATAACACAGCTCGAAGTTGAAAAACAACCCAAACATAATATCACGCACGAAATCTACAATGCGGTTTTGCCCGAAACTGCCTACCAGCCGATAATTGTTCCCAAATCGGAAAGTGTTATGCAAAGGCTGCGAGAAATCTGTGAAACCGGTTTTTCTCCTTCTGCGTTAACGAGTTACATTCGGAATCCGATTAACTTTTATTTCCAGAAAATCCTGCGTATTCGTGAAGTTGAAGAAGTCGAAGAAAATATCGCGCTCAATACATTAGGAACGATAATCCATGAAACGCTTCGGGTTTTATACGAACCTTTTATCGGTAAATTCCTTTCCGAAAAGAATATTGAAGATTGTTTTTCGAAAATGGACAATGAAGTCCTGAACCAGTTCCGCTTGGTTTATAAAGAAGGCGAAATCAAAAAAGGAAAAAACTTGCTTGCGTTTGAAGTAGCAAAGCGTAATGTTTATAATTTCCTGAAAATGGAACTTTCCGATATTAAAAACGGAGACGCAATTAAGATCCTTCATTTGGAAACTACATTCGAACGTTGGCTTGAACACGCGGAACTGCCATTTCCAATCCTGATTAAAGGAAACGTTGACCGGATTGAAGAGCGCAACGGAAACATCCGGATCATCGATTACAAAACCGGAAAAACCGAAGCCAAAGATGTGTCTTTAAAGAAATGGGAGAATCTTACAGCCGAAATCAAAAACGATAAAATTATCCAGGTTCTTGCCTATGCATTCATGCTCGAAGATAAACTTGAAAATCAATCAATTGAAGCCGGAATTATTTCATTCAAAAATATGAAATCAGGATTCTTACCGTTTAATTTTAAGGTTGAAAAGGAAACATTTTCGATTATTTCAAATGAAATTATGGAGCAATACCTTTCGGAAATAGTTTTGTTGTTGAAGGAGATTTTAGATCAGGAAATTCCTTTTGAGGAGAAAATAAATTAAATCTTCTTCATAAATTCCGACAAGTTTTCCAGTAATTCCTTTTGGTTTTCAATTGGCGACATATGACCGTCCGGGAAAGTGACAAGTTTTACCGATGTGTTTTCGATCTGCG
>CAZSDN010000191.1:0-542 GCA_964605595.1 uncultured Flavobacterium sp.
ACCTCATTTTCCAGCTCTACCCGTACTATGAGAATTTTGGGAAGCGTTTGCTGAAAAGTCCGAAACTCTATTTTTATGACACCGGGTTATTGTGCCATTTGTTAGGAATCCATTCGGGAGGTCAGCTGAAGCTAAACCGCCAAAAAGGCAATATCTTCGAAAACATGGTCATGTCCGAACTACAAAAGATGAACGAGCACCGTTATCAACACATCCGTTACTATTTTTGGCAAGACAGCAATGCCAACGAAATTGACGCGTTGGTCAAAACGGCCGACGGGTTCAGGAGCTTTGAAATCAAGGCAACCGAAACCATCAGCAATGATCTTTTCAAGGGGCTGGACAAATTTGAAACCTTCGCCGCACCTCAACCTGTAAGCAAGACATTGATCTATGGTGGAATAAAGGATCAGGTTCGCAGCAACTACCTGGTAAAAAGCTGGAGGTTAATCGGGGATTAATGCCTCCATCATTTCTTCCAATCTGAGGCAGCATATCCCGAACTTGCCACATCGTTAATCCATCCTTTTGCCGGACGAATT
>CAZSDN010000191.1:552-2342 GCA_964605595.1 uncultured Flavobacterium sp.
ATGCTGTGTGAGGGGGAAAATTATTTTCTGAAATACCATATAGTTAGGATTCCTAACTGTATTTGTTCCGACAATATCGCCGTGAACAAAAAGACATATCACATGAGCAAGTCAGTTTTTTATCATGCCGGTTGTCCGGTTTGTGTCAGCGCAGAGCACGACATTATCGATTTGGTAGGTGTATCCAATGTGGAAGTTGTGCATTTGGGCGAAGACCGTCAGCGTATCGGCGAGGCCGAGCAGGCTGGAGCAAAATCTGTGCCGGCGCTGGTGACGCCAAACGGAAATGTATTGCATATCAACTTCGGCGCTTCTATCGCGGATGTAAAAGGTTGATATTTTTAACCACAGAGGGCGCGGAGTCTTTTTATTGCGCCTTTTGTGGTTTCTTTATCGGTTGTTTTTAACCGCAGAGGCACAGAGGGCACGAAGTTTTTTAATAAGCATTACCTTTATATTTCACCGGAGGAGAGAGGGAGCTTCGGGAGATATTTTAAATAGAATGTAATATGGATTGCAGACTGACCATTGGCGAAAGCGAAACGTTTCTTGAAATACTGACCGCTTGTATGAAAGAAAAGCAGAGCGTGGACATGATCCTGGATGAGGATGGTCTCAGTAGGGTTTTTGCTTCCGCTTACGCAGGCTGCTGAGCGGCAGCGTTTACCTTAACAGGAATTTTATGTCTGTATTTGATCCGAGTGAGCAGAATATTGATCTGGATAAAAAAATTGTGGCAGGACTTGAGCGCCTGTCACAGGTATTCAGGGCGCTGCTGTGGGATCACGCTAAAGCGTATAATTTAAGCCCTATACAGATACAGTTACTGATTTTTATCCGGTATCACCGCCCTGAACATAACAGTGTAAGTTACCTGGCCGGAGAGTTTAGCGTGACAAAGCCTACTATAAGTGATGCTTCTTTCTGCAATCTTCTGAACGCGCCGTTATTCCCAAAAGACATCCGTATAGATTGTCCGGAGTTCATGTAGAAAATAAAAGATAAATTTATCTTTTATTTTCTGTTTTGTATGTATTTTTGTTGTACCATCAAACAGATACGTGCAGGAAAACGGATCAAATATTCGTGCGCTGTCAGAATCAGCATGAAAATAGATGACAATACTAAAATATCCGAATTGATCAAAGCCAACAAAGCTTCTATTGATGCGATAGCCTCGGTGGCGAAACCTTTTCATCGATTGAGAAACCCGATTTTAACGAAAGTGATGGCGCCGAGAGTTACGATCGCGGAAGCGGCTAAGATGGGAGGCTGTCCGGTCGACGCCATTGTCGCTACACTGGAACCTCTCGGCTTCGAGTATGAGCCGGTCGGAGGTATTAAAGAAGCACAGGAGCCGAAACCGGGGTGGCTTTCCGGAGTTTCACCGGAAAGTATCGTCAAATTTGATGTGCGTCCGATTATAGAATCCGGTACAGATCCGCTGAAGGAAATTCTCGGAGCTTTTAAACGGGTACCCCCCGGCGGAATTCTTTGTATCATCAATAGCTTTGTTCCGACGCCTCTGATTCACTTGTTAAAGCAGGAAAAAGCAGAAGACAGCTATGTCGGGACGATTAGCGAAAGAGAATTCCATACTTATTTTCTGAAAAAAGGGGAGAGTGTCAGGCTAGAAGTAGATCATGTTTCAGAGAAGGTTGTAATGGATGACGCTGTTTCGTTTGAGGTTGTTTTGAAACGCTTTCCAAAAGAGAAAACCAGGGAGATTGATGTGCGTCGACTGGAAATGCCGCTTCCTATGCAAACCATATTGGGGGAGCTTGAGGAAT
>CAZSDN010000192.1:0-2269 GCA_964605595.1 uncultured Flavobacterium sp.
AATAAAATCGTGCGGCGATTTTATTCCGAAGCAATAGCGCAAAACCGCTGTTGTAGGCAGTTTGAATTTAATCTTTTTGTTCTAACTTGTTTTTAGTTGATTTAATGTAAAAATTTTGTACTCTTTTCTTAAATAATAGAATTAATCCTTGTACAACAAAAGCAAAAAAATATAATGGAACTTTTAAAATGACATACACATGATTGAAACTATCATCAATTTCATCCGCTCCTGGCATAGTAATTTTAAGTTCAATAAAAATAGATAATATACATAATGTTGTAAATAAAGTAGCTGTTAAGCACCCAATAGATAAATCAGTTTTATTATTCCAATATTTGAAATTAAGAAATATTAAAACTGCTAAAACTACATAATCAAAATAACCTATTATCATATATAAAACTTCAAGTCGTTCTACAGAAATTGCCTACAACGTCCTGTGGCTTTGCGTAAGTCGCGGAAATCTGGAACTGAGTTCGCTCGGCTGGACAAAAACGAAGTTATGGAAAAAGCAACGAACTTTTACAACCGAAACAGCGATTTTGCAAAACCGCTGTTATAAGCCGTTTTTCAATCATTTAATCTTTGATTTATAGAATTTTTATATTCTTCAAATTCTCTTTTATAAACCCCATAATTTTCAGGTTCCCATTTATCTGTTGACGGATTATAAATAATTTTAATTCTAGGTTTATCAGTTTTCTGTAAGTAATCTTCATTATCAAACAAGTTTTCAATATTATCGTTCTTTAAAAAATCGAAAGCTTTTTCCACTATTTTGTCCGTATCAAATTCACCTTCAAATTTCATTTGCAAAGACTTCTCATTGAACTTGAGTATTAATGATAAAACTTTGTTTTTAACTTTTTCTTCTTTACTAGTGACTGTTTTGATATTTAATTTTTTTAATTCATCCCACAGATATTTAACACTAGATTTTAAAACATCATATCCTAAACTCCCAATTCCGCCAACAACTAAATCTGTTAGATGATTATTAAAAAAAATAATAACATCTGATATCTCAATTCCACTAGCATTATAAAACTTCTTTTCTTCTTTTATTGAAATTACCTCTATTTCTAGAAGATTATTCAAATTAAATTGATTGAATCCTGAAATTGTTTCGTCGGGAATGTAGTTCTGATAAACTATTTTTAGTTCTTCTTTCATAAAATGCTAATTAAAATGGCTTATAACGTCCCGTGGCTTTGCGGCTGTTGCGGGCTTTGGAACTGAGTATTTTCGGTGAAGATAAAAAGAAATTTTGGAATAAAATCGTGCGGCGATTTTATTCCGAAGCAATAGCGCAAAACCGCTGTTGTGCGAGGTTTTAATTATTTACCAAGAAGCACTTTCGTATCGACAATGTAAAACATTTTCATCTAAATATTCCGGCTTACTAATTTCAATATAATTTCTAAAAAAAGAACTTGTACCGATCCAATTATCATTTAAATAAATTCTCCATTTGTGCCCAAAGCCATCAATTTTTGGTAAATAATCCTTTTCGATTTTTTTAATTAACTGCTTTGTATCTATATTCGAATCGATATCAAAAATTTTAGTATGTGGAGGATCTATATAATCGTCTGCCGCACAAACTGAATCTCTTGTGACAATAATTTTTATTTCCGAGTTTACATTCATTTACGTTACTTTTTTAGAGGTCGTCACAAAATCGCGCACAACGTCCCGTGGCTTTGCGGCTGTTGCGAGTTCTGGAACTGAGTATTTTCGGTGAAGATAAAAAGAAATTTTGGAATAAAATCGTGCGGCGATTTTATTCCGAGCAATAGCGCAAAACCGCTGTTATGCGCGGGCGTAATTTGGAAATATTGATATTAATTTACCGAGAAAAAATCTCGATAAATTTGACAAACATTTCGCAAACCAAATCCGTAAACTTTTTTAACTTCAGATTTCGACAAAGAAAACCGCAAAGTTCTGCCATAAAGTTCCGCCGCAAAACATTTCTTCAAAACAAATTTCGCAAAGTTTTCGGCTTTGAAATTGACAAAGAAAGTCTACAAAGTTTTTCCACAAAGTTTCTACAAAGAAATTCGACAATCTAATTTCCAAAATCTTTTCCTAAAGTTTGATAAGAAATTCGCAAAAGTTTGGTGAAAATAAACTCAAGATTTTAAAATTTCAATTTACTACGAATTTCGAACGCTCTCGCATAACGTCCTGTGGCTTTGCGACTGTTGCGGCTTTGGAGCAGAGTACGTTCGGCTAAGATAAAGATTTTTTGAAGAAAAATCGC
>CAZSDN010000193.1:0-2221 GCA_964605595.1 uncultured Flavobacterium sp.
TTGTTTTTTAATAAAATAATATCCGATTTTCAAAATTCATGACCTCGCATAACAGTGGTTTTGCGCTATTGCTCGGAATAAAATCACCGCACGATTTTATTCCAAAATTTCTTTTTATCTTCACCGAAAATACTCAGTTCCAAAACTCGCAACAGTCGCAAAGCCACAGGACGTTAACGGCAAGTGTGTGAAAATCTTTGCCTAAAGAAACAAAAACAAAACGCGTGAAAAATATTTTATTCGTTTGTAGTAGAAATAAATGGAGAAGTTTGACGGCGGAGACGATTTATAAAAATAGTTCCCAGTTTAACGTGAAATCTGCGGGAACTGAAAATTCTGCGCGTGTAAAAGTTAACTCGAAACTTTTAGTTTGGGCTGATGTAATTTTCGTTATGGAAAAGCATCATAAAGAAAAACTGAATCAAAACTTTCCTAAAGAAATGAAAGATGCAAAAATCTTTATTTTGGAAATTCCAGACATCTATAAATTTATGGATAGAGAATTAATAGAAGAGATCAAAATTTCAATTTCAAGTTTCATCTAAAAAGTAACACCAGCCGTTAACAGCGGTTTTGCGCTATTGCTGCTTTAAGTTATGAAATTACGTTTTTATTTCCTAATTTCGTTTCGTCCAGCCGAGCGAACCCGGTTCCAATTTCCGCAACAGTCGCAAAGCCACAGGACGTTAGGCGCGATTTTGTTTGTGATCGTTTTCAAATGAAAATCTAAAATCAAGTTTTGCAAGTTTGATTTTTTTTGCGTGAAATTTTTGTCGAAAAACTTCATGGAATTTGATTGTCTGTTTTGAAAATTTGTTAGCGAAATTCTGTGCTGAAATTTTGTGGATTTTATTTGTCGAAATTTGAAATCGAAAATGCTTTGTCGAAATCAATTTGTAAATTTTGTTGTCGAAAATTTTTGCGGGAAATTTTTTCAAAATGAACTAAGAGCGTAAACTAGTTTTTCGATTTTGTTGTAAAATAAAGTTCTGATTTTCTAATAAAACCTCGCCTAACAGCGGTTTGGCACTATTGCGGCAGAAGCTGCTAAAAGTTCGTTTTATTTTTCATAACTTCGTTTCGTCCAGCCGAAAGAACTCAGTTCCATATTGGCCGCAACAGCCGCCAAGCCACGGGACGTTAGCAGCAAATTTATAACACACGATGAAAAAATTACTCCAAAGAATATTCTCAAAATCAAAATCGATAGATACAGAGATTGTTGATTTGGAAATAGGAAATGGCTGGCAACAATTTGATAACGGAAAGACAATTGGAAAGAAAGGTTCAGAAAATGGCAAAATAATTTTTGATCAAGAAAATCAGGATGGCGCTAGAATCACTTTGGAACAAAACGCAAATAGTATTCCTTACGCAATCACTTTAGGAATATATGGATTGATGTTTCATACAGAGTTTTTGGGAGAATTAAAATCAGCTACTGAATATATTGAAAAGAAAAAAATAGAAATTGTACAAATTCTTAAAATGTATGAGGTAGAAGAAAATCAACGCAATTCAAATTGGAATGATGAACATAATCTCTTACTTGAAAATTTAGTTTACAAATAAAATCTGCTGCTAACAGCGGTTTTGCGCTATTGCTTCGGAATAAAATCGACGCACGATTCTATTCCAAAATTTCTTTTTATCTTCACCGAAAATACTCAGTTCCAAAACCCGCAACAGCCGCAAAGCCACGGGACGTTAGCCGTAATTTTTAGAAAAGCCGTTTAAAGAATGAAACCAAATTTTCCTGTTATACTAATTTATAATAATGCATTAGATTTAATTCCCGGTGACGAGAATTTAAAACAAGGAAGTTTGCTTGGAATCCTTAATGGAAACTCTAATTCAATCGCTTACGATAGTGAAGGGAAAGTTTGGGAGCTAAAATTAGACTCTGATAAAATAAAAGATAATATTATCACTAGATTGTTAGCAAATACAATTTACAATCCTAAAATAAATGTTATTCCGAAATGGAGTATTTTGAGAGAATATGAATTAAGTGAACTTAAAAGTTTGCTGAAAAATTTTGTCGAAAAAGATGACGATATTTTTACTCAGTTTGTCGAAGCAGAAATACTAAACCAATATATTTTTGAAGCAAAAACGTTCGAAGATATATATAGAATTTTGCTTAAAAAAGTTTTCGAATTTGACGAGTAAATCATATAAAACTACGGCTAACAGCGGTTTTGCGCTATTGCTGCTTTAA
>CAZSDN010000194.1:0-2190 GCA_964605595.1 uncultured Flavobacterium sp.
CCTTTATGTTCTATCATTTTAAATTATTTAAAGGAAAAAATGCAATTTGAGGCAGATTCGATTAAAACCGAGGTATCGGGAACCCGGATCGCCTATCAGGGTTATATTCAAGGTAACCCCGAAGAAACTTTGCTAAAGCAGGTTTATACGCTTGAACCCAATGCCGTTGCCACGCATACCGAAAATCTGTATTGGGACAAAGAGCGCTATTTCAGGGTAGACCCGCACGAATATTATGTAGATGAAAAAAGCAGGCACGATCTCGAAATCACGATGGTGCTGATGAAACATCATTTTAAAGATCGCCTTTCAGAGCAAAAATACAATGAGATAATGGCCGATGATGACTTTATAAAAGGTGTTTTTATTTCGAACAAAATACCAATTGATTTCGGGAAAGACTAATTTTCTTCATTGATCCCGATATCTTCAATTGTTTCGACAGCATTTTCAAGCCGTTCCCTTTCCCATTTCTTTTCAAGGGATTTCCTTACCAGATAGCAAACTGCCAAACCGCTGACAATGTATAAAATCACTGCCAAATATTCATCTACAAGCTCTTCAGTAGAAAGCAAAGTTCCGGTAAGCTCCATTATTATCACATAAAAAAATGCAACGGCAAAAGTGGTTCCGTAATAAATAACTATTGCCAAAATTGCATAAAGCCATTTATTCTTGCCGTATCTCTCGGCAAGTTTATAATACATGCTTCCAATGAAATAAAGGAATAGTAATCCTAACATAAAAACTAAACCGCTTTAAGAATGAAATAATTCTTTTTGCCTCTTTGCAATAACACAAAGCGATCGTTGATAAGTTCGCTTTGTGAAAGCATGAAATCTTCGGCCACTTTTTCCTTATTTACTGAAATGGAATTTTCAGACAAAGCCCTTCTCGCTTCGCCGTTTGATTTCAGGAAACCTGATTTTTCATTGAGCAGGGTTACGATGTCCAAACCGTTCTCAATATCAGCCATAGAAATTTCAGCTTGCGGGACACCTTCAAAAACTTCAAGAAACGTCGCGTCATCAAGTTTTTTCAAATCTTCAGAACCCGAATTCCCAAACAATATGTTCGATGCCCGGATTGCTTTTTCCAGTTCTTCTTTTGAATGTACAAAAACCGTAATTTCTTCAGCTAATCGGCGTTGCAATACACGCAAATGCGGTGCGGCCTTATGCTCTTCTATCAGGCTGTCAATGATTTCCTTGCCAAGGAACGTAAAAATCTTAATGTATTTTTCAGCGTCTTCGTCGGTTGAGTTTACCCAGAACTGGTAAAATTTATAAACCGATGTCTTATCGGCGTCAAGCCAGATATTCCCACCTTCAGATTTCCCGAATTTAGAACCGTCGGCTTTTGTAACCAACGGCGTTGTAAGCGCAAATGCCTTGGCATCACTATTTGGGTTCATGCGGCGCACGAGCTCTGTTCCTGTGGTAATATTCCCCCATTGATCGGAACCACCCATTTGCAATATGCAATTGTAATGCTTATGAAGATGATAAAAGTCATATCCCTGGATTAATTGGTACGTAAACTCTGTAAACGACATGCCTTCGCCTTCACCAGACAAGCGTTTCTTTACCGAATCTTTGGCCATCATATAATTTACGGTAATCCGTTTACCGACTTCGCGCGCAAAATCAATAAAGGAAAACTCTTTCATCCAGTCATAATTATTAACCATGATTGGCGCGTTGCTTTCGTTTGAACTGAAATCTAAAAATCGTGAAAGCACGCTTTTTATTCCGGCGACATTTTTTGCTAGCGCTTCTTCGTTCAATAAATTACGCTCATCCGATTTTCCGGACGGATCGCCAATCATTCCCGTTGCGCCTCCAACCAAAGCAATTGGCTGGTGACCGAAATTCTTAAGATGGCAAAGCAGGATAATCTGAACCATGCTTCCTATATGAAGCGAATCGGCCGTTGGGTCAAAACCAATATATGCGGTAGTAACTTCTTTTAAAAGTTGTTCCTCAGTTCCCGGCATACTGTCGTGGTACAAACCTCTCCAGCGTAATTCTTCAACAAGATTCTTCATTTCTAAAAATATTTGCGCAAATATAGTGCAATTGAAAATTACATATTTGAAAAATTGAAATTTATCCGGTAAACTTATTCCTGCCGAAATCATTAACTTTGCAACATGGTTTTAGTCACAGGCGCAACCGGGTTAATCGGATC
>CAZSDN010000195.1:0-2166 GCA_964605595.1 uncultured Flavobacterium sp.
TTTTTTTTTTGATTGGTACTAATTTGGGTTTGATTTTTAATGATTTGGATTAATTTTTTTGCAATAAATTCCGGCTAGGTTGAAATATTATAATTTTCTTTAGCATATTTCGTTTTAAAAACTATTTTTGTAACGAATAAAATTCTAACTACCCAATTCTAATTTATAAGTTGATGAAAAAAGTCATAGCTCTTTTAATGCTTTTAGTTGCGTTTTCTTCTTGCGAGTCTGATGTGAAATTTAGCAATCCCGGTTTTCAGGGGATAAAGGATAATATTGTTTGGAGAGGCGATCTTACAATCGCAAATTTTACGGCGTTCGATCCGGCAGTTGATCCAAACGACGGATATATAACAATGGTTTCATATCGTGGTTTGGAAACGGTTACTTTTGAAATACCATTTCAACGGGATGAGCCAATTACAAAAATCAACCCTGTAACTTATCGTTTCGGATATACTCCAAATCAGCCGCTGTTGGATTCAGATATTTTTGTTTCTTATAAATATGAAGAGCAAGGATTGAGTCTTCAGTATGTTACAGGAATGGATCAAAATATAGATATGGATGATCGCGGGAATGCTGAAATTGTGATTAGCGGATATGACTTGGCTACAGGAAAAGTATCAGGTTCATTCAAGTTCAATGCAAAATACCAGGGAGACAGCAGCCTGGTTCCAACCAATGTAAATTTTCAAGAAGGTTTTTTCTATAGGATACCGGTAGAATAATCTTAAGTAATAAATTTAAACCATCCATGTTTCGGGTGGTTTTTTTCTAATACACAATCATACTATATGTTAGTTCCTCCAATTCCAGTTGATGAAACTTCAAGAATAAAGGCGCTGAAAGAATATTCCATTCTGGATACATTGCCTGAAAAAGAGTATGATGACATTACGCAACTGGCTTCACAGATTTGCGAAACGCCGATTTCCCTTATTGGACTCATTGATGAAAACCGCCAATGGTATAAATCCAAATATGGCATCGATGGAAATGAATCTCCTCGAAGCGTAACTTTCTGCGGTCATGCGATAATCAATCCTTATGAGATAATGACGGTTAAGGATTCAAGGCTTGACCAGCGGTTTCATGATAATCCTAATGTGACCGGCGAACCAAAGGTCGTTTTTTATGCCGGGATTCCGCTTGTTAGCCCTGAAGGTTATGCACTCGGAACTTTATGTGTCGTTGATCATAAACCGAAAGAACTTACCCATAGCCAGATTTTGGCATTAAAAGCCTTGTCTAATCAGGTGGTAAGCCTGTTTGAATTGCGCAAAAGCAAAATGCTCCTCGAAAAATCAACCAACGATTTAAAAGTCAGGAACCAGGAGCTTGAAGTATTTGCCAATGTTGCTGCCCATGATATCAAATCGCCTCTGAATAACATTACGAGCATTACAGAAATATTGCTTTCTGATTTTTCTGACAATCTTAACGAAGAAGCACGGATGTTTATCGGAATGCTCCACAGCTGCTCTGAAACATTAAGAAATCTGGTTGACGGAATTTTAAGGCACAGTAAAACTGAATTTATTCTTAATGAAGCCCGGGAAATTGTGAGCTTAAAACCAACTGTCGATGAAATAAAAAACCTGCTTGATGTTAAAAATCAATATAAATTTATAGACAATTTTGAAAGCAAAGATATTTATATAAATAAGGTCGCTTTTCAGCAAATAATGTTGAATCTTATGGCCAATGGCATAAAATACAACAATAAGGAAACTGTAATCATTGAAACCGGTTTTTATGATGAGCCTGATTTTTATGGTTTTTATGTGAAAGATAACGGAACCGGTATACGAAAAGAAGACATGCTGAAGATGTTCAATATCTTTGAAGTACTCACAACCGAAGACCGTTTTGGCAATCGTGGTAATGGTATCGGGCTTTCAACCGTAAAAAAACTTATTGATGGTTTGGGCGGCCAGATCAAAGTTGATTCGCAAGTTGGAAAAGGCACGAAAATTACTTTTACGGTAGCCAAATTCAATTTTATCTAAAAGTATTGTTAAAGTTAAATTTTCATGGGTTACATTTAACCTATAGTTGTCTGTTATAGAAAAATAAAGACTTATATTTGTTGGAATAACTTTTAAAGAGTACTTATGAATATTTTTGTTGAGATTTTAAAACTCTATAATAGTGCTGTATAGT
>CAZSDN010000196.1:0-958 GCA_964605595.1 uncultured Flavobacterium sp.
GGAATAAAATTGTGTGGCGATTTTATTCAGAAGCAATAGCGCAAAACCGCTGTTAGCAGTAGTGTTCTTTACCGTTCGATGGTTAAAACCATTCTATTGTTTCAAATTTACTGTTTTTTAGTTTTAGTTGTGGTCTATAACCGCCTTCGATATAACTGTCTTTGGAGCATAAAGTGTCTTTTACTGTATAAATACAAATTGAAAAAGTTCCTTCTCCTTTTTGAGGGCACTTTAGTTTAAAGGTCTTTTCGTTTCCAATTTCCTTTTGTAAAATGCTGTCGGTGAACTGTCCATAGCTTGATCGTAAAGTAATTTTTTCAATTGTCAAATCGTCTTCAATGTCAAGCGTAACAACCAATATTTCGTGAGATTTATAACCTTCTATTTTGTCGTTAGAGTTACAAGCTGTCAAAGCTGTTACAAAAATAAAAACAAAAAGTCTAAAAATAATTTTCTCCATTGTTAGTGCATTTTAAGTGTTGTTAATAACAACTAAAGCCAAAGTAATGACAAAGTAGTCCAAGTCCGTTAATGATTATAAGTATTGTTATTTTCAATTTTGTAAATGTCTGTTTATTGTTGGTTATCCTAACATTACTGCTAACGTCCCGTGGCTTTGCGACTGTTGCGAGTTTTGGAACTGAGTATTTTCGGTGAAGATAAAAAGAAATTTTGGAATAAAATCGTGCGGCGATTTATTCCGAAGCAATAGCGCAAAACCGCTGTTGTGCGACGTTTTATAATAATTTATGCAAACGTACTTTTGAGTAATCTATATAATAGTTTAAAATTTGCCCCGTTGGAACAAGCATAATTTGTTCGTTGTTTTTAATATCACTTAAATACGACCCAATAACACCGTTTTCTTTTGTTACAAAAACTACGGCATCAATTAATCTATCCTCAAAAGGCGCAAGATGAGTCCAATTTTTAATTCTAAAAATATTAACTTCTAGAT
>CAZSDN010000196.1:968-2107 GCA_964605595.1 uncultured Flavobacterium sp.
CGTGTTATAATTTTATTTTCACGAATGCAATCAAAAGTCTTAATGAAATTTGAAAATTTAATTTTTATTGGATAATTTTTGTTAAGTTTTGAATCTAAATTGAATAAAATAAATTCTTCAGATTCGGGATTTATTATATTTCCAATAAATAGGTTTCCTCTTTTTTCAATATTCATTTCCACTAGAATGGTTTGGTCAAAATAGAAAGCAAAACTTTCAGTAACATATTTACATTGAGATTCTGTTGACTTAGAAAAATCTATGTAAAAAATAGGTTTTCCGTTTTGATTTCCTACTCTATATTCTTGCAAACAATTATCTGAGTTATTACAAGAATACAGTATTAAGGAAATCAATAGGAAAAATTTGTTCATGTTTTTAACTTTAAGTGATTAAAATGACGCACAACGTCCCGTGGCTTTGCGACTGTTGCGAGTTCTGGAACTGAGTACGTTCGGCTAAGATAGGAGATTTTTTGGAGAAAAATCGCCCGGCGACTTAAACAACAGCAATAGCGCAAAACCGCTGTTAGTGGCTGGCCAATCGATCCAAGTTTTTTTCAAGTTCTGAATAATCTAATGGAACATTTTTTAAAATATTTTTTTCGAAAACTAAATAGTTTTGTGAACAACTAAAGCAAACTTTAGCAATTCCAACAGTTTTGCCATCTTCTTTAAAAACTAAAATATCCCTATATATTGGAGCACAGATTGTGGCCATAGAAAATGAAGCTTTTTGTATTGACTTTTGGTAGTGTTTGAAAAGTATTGAAATTTTAGTAGTTGACTGTTTATCCAAATTATGCTTAATAAATTTTTCATCAAAATCGGCGATAACAGAATCATTTAAATTAGATGGCGAATCACTAAGTAAAATAAGTTCTAATTCTTTATCAATTTTCCCAGAGTTAGCATTGTCGAAGAAATTCCTTTCTGTTGCATGAGAAATTCTATAAAAATCAATTTTGTCCCATTTTGGGTTGCTATCATTTTTTTTACAACAAACTGTAATTAATACAATTAAAACTAAAACTACTTTTTTCATAAATGTCCTTTGATTCGATGAATTGGGTTATGGCTTGCCACTAACGTCCCGTGGCTTTGCGACTGTTGCGAGTTCTGGAACTGAGTATTTTCGGT
>CAZSDN010000197.1:0-2071 GCA_964605595.1 uncultured Flavobacterium sp.
TAAAAATGTAATTTCATAACTTAAAGCAGCAATAGCGCAAAACCGCTGTTGTGCGAAGTTTTTATCTATTCAAATAGTCAATAATTAATGTTGTATAACTATCTAAATCATTATCTTCTATAAATCCTAAGCTATTACTAATTCCATTATCAGAAACCTTTCGAATCGCATATTTTTCTAAGTACGGATCTTTGATAACTACAAAGATAGAATTTGGTAGCCCATTTTTTACATATACTATATAGTTCGTAGCAATTGCAAGTTCTTCACCATCTTCGTTTTTGACATCAGTAAAATCATTAGTTAGAATTTCAAAGTAAGTATTATCAGATTCGATAACCATTTTTTCAACATTGATATTAAATTCGAAAGAACGATATTTAAACTCTCCACTTTGTTGATATTCAAAGTCGCCACTATATCTTCTTAAAAAAGCTTTGAACATAATTAGCGAAACAGATTCATGCTCAAATCTGGTTGTTGCCATATTCTTTGCTATTTCTATTGCTTGATCATTACGACTTAAAAACAACGAGACAACTTCCGAATCAAAGCAAAATTTATAAAAGACAGAGCTTACAAAAAATTTATCTTGTTCAAAATTCTCTATAAGTTGATCAATTTCAGAATCATTTTCAGTATATAATTCTTCGTTTATATTTCTATTAGATGTATTTAAAATCTCTATAATCGTTGATTGCGAAAATTTTAATTTTTCAAATATGTCAAATAACGTAAACATTTCCATTTCATTTGGATCGGCGTCAACACAAAGTAAATCGTATGCAAGAATTATTAAATGCTCTTTTTGACTTATCGACAGTTCATTTAAGTTTGAAACTATTCCATCGATTCCAAATCTTTCTAATATTGTAAACTGTCTTTTAAGGTTAAAAGTTTCGATATGTTTATTTATATAGGCAAACTCCTCTTCTTTAGTTCCTTTCGTTATTTCCTGATCACAACTAGACAACACTAAAAATAAACTTACTATCGACTCTTTCTGTGCTTCATTTAAACTATTAAATGAACCAGAATATTTCGGAGTTTCGCTTTTCTTAAAAAAATTAAACATAATATTTTATTAGTTAAGGTTATGGTTGATCGTCACAAAATTTCGCACAACGTCCCGTGGCTTTGCGACTGTTGCGAATTCTGGAACGGAGTATTTTCGGTGAAGATAAAAAGAATTTTTGTAATAAAATCGTGCGGCGATTTTATTCCGAAGCAATAGCGCAAAACCGCTGTTAGGCGAGGTTTCTATATTTTTGATTTCAGGTCCATCATTCCATGAAGAATTCTTGCGACTTCGATTTCTTCATTTGTAATAATTCTGTAGAAAATTATATGCTCGCCAGCTTTGTAACCCAAAACATTTTTCTCTATAATGTCATACGTTTTTCCACGTAATGGCTTTTCAGCTAACTCTTGACAAGAATCCATTAATAAGTCATAATAAATCTCGGCTTGCTTTTCTGACCATTTCGCAATTGTATAATCCCAAATATCTTCTAAATCGTAAATAGCTTTATTAGTAAGAAAGAATTTTGCCATTACTTTCTTTTTGCTTTTAAAGAATCTAAATGTTTTTTAGGATCAAAACCAATCGCGCGTCCGCTTTCAATTCCTTCCCGAATTGCATTTCTCAAAACCAAAATGCGACTTTCCTCTTCTTCTAAGAGTCTTAAACCAGCGCGAACAACTTCGCTCGCATTGTTGAAACGTCCTTTTGAAACGCTCGATTCGATAAAACTTTCGAAATGATTACCTAATGATATAGATGTGTTTCTTCCCATGGCGATTTTTATTTATTTTGCTAAGTTACCACTTTTTGGTAACAAACGATAATTTTAACTCTGTGCGGACTGAAATCTCGCCTAACGTCCCGTGGCTTTGCGGCTGTTGCGAGTTTTGGAACTGAGTATTTTCGGTGAAGATAAAAAGAAATTTTGGAATAAAATCGTGCGGTGATTTTATTCCGAGCAATAGCGCAAAACCGCTGTTAGGCGAACTCGAGATTTAGAACACTGAATTTGTTTTTACCGAGAACAAAAAACCATGTAGATTTCTA
>CAZSDN010000198.1:0-2044 GCA_964605595.1 uncultured Flavobacterium sp.
AAAGCAATTCAAGCTTATGAAATATTAATTTTGAAATATCCGGAAAAAAGTAGTTTATTTGCAGACCGAATTTCGGATATAAAGATTTTACAACAAAATAATAATTAATTACAATAATATGTTTACAATTTTTTTAGTTCTGATTACGATAGTTTGTTTTCTATTGATCGTAGTAATCATGGTACAAAACCCTAAAGGAGGCGGTTTGTCGTCAACTCTTGGCGGCTCGCAGCAATTGGGAGGCGTTCAAAAAACAACTGACTTTTTGGATAAAAGTACTTGGACGCTTGCAACTATATTAATCCTTCTGATTTTGATGTCAAGCCTTGGATTTCCATCAACAAATACAACTGAGCCAATACCGTCTGCGCCGACAGAAACTCCGGTTGCTACCGAAAACCCGGCAACTCCTGTTGAAGCTCCGGCAACAAAATAATTTCACCTAATATAAAAAAAGCCGGCACCCAATAATGCCGGCTTTTTTTATACTGAAATATTGTCAGTTTCATTTTGGCTGGCACAATTTCTGAAAAAAAGGAACCACACAATTTTAATCACAACAAATAAAATATAACTATTATGGCTTTAAACATTAAACCGCTCGCTGACCGTGTTCTGTTAGAACCAATTGCTGCCGAGACGCAAACTGCTTCAGGGATATTCATTCCGGATACCGCAAAAGAAAAGCCGCAAAAAGGAACTGTTGTCGCCGTTGGAAACGGAACAATGGAACACGCAATGACTGTTAAAGTTGGCGATACCGTTTTGTATGGCAAATATGCCGGAACCGAATTAAAACTTGGAGGCAAGGATTATCTGATCATGAGAGAAGATGACATTCTGGCGATTATCTAATTTCAAACTTAACAAGAACAAAAATGGCAAAAGAAATAAAATTTGATATAGAAGCACGCGATGGTTTAAAACGCGGTGTGGACGCATTGGCAAACGCAGTAAAAGTTACTCTTGGACCAAAAGGGCGCAATGTAATTATAGGAAAAGCATTTGGCGGGCCGAATGTTACCAAAGACGGCGTGTCAGTTGCAAAAGAAATAGAATTACAGGATCCGCTGGAAAACATGGGCGCGCAAATGGTAAAAGAAGTAGCTTCTAAAACCAATGATTTAGCCGGAGACGGAACTACAACAGCAACAGTCTTAGCCCAGGCTATTGTAAAAGAAGGACTGAAAAACGTTGCGGCCGGCGCAAATCCGATGGATTTGAAACGAGGAATTGACAAAGCGGTTGAAGCAATCGTATCCGATCTTTCAAAACAATCAAAAGAAGTAGGAAGCGCATCAGAAAAAATCAAACAAATTGCTTCAATTTCAGCAAATAACGACGAAGTTATCGGCGAACTTATCGCTACAGCTTTTTCAAAGGTTGGGAAAGAAGGCGTTATCACAGTTGAGGAAGCTAAAGGAACTGATACTTATGTTGACGTTGTTGAAGGAATGCAGTTCGACAGAGGTTATCTTTCTCCGTATTTCGTGACAAATCCTGAAAAAATGGAAGCAGAACTTGAAAACCCGTATATCCTTTTATATGACAAAAAAGTTTCTTCTTTAAAAGAATTGCTTCCGATTTTAGAGCCGATAGCGCAATCCGGAAAACCGCTTTTGATCATTGCTGAAGATGTTGACGGCGAGGCTTTATCGACCTTGGTTGTTAATAAGCTGCGCGGAGCATTGAAAATTGCCGCAGTAAAAGCACCTGGTTTTGGAGATAGAAGAAAGGCAATGCTTGAAGATATCGGGATTCTTACGGGCGGAACGGTAATCTCTGAAGAAAGAGGTTATACTTTGGAAAATGCAACCATTGAAATGCTTGGAACCGCAAAAAGAGTATCAATCGACAAAGACAACACAACCCTTGTTAGCGGAGCTGGTGATGTAGAAATGATTAAAAACCGTGTGAACCAGATTAAGGCGCAAATGGAAACTACGACATCTGAATATGATAAAGAAAAACTTCAGGAACGTTTGGCAAAATTAGCAGGCGGAGTTGCCGTTCTTTATGTTGGAGCAGCTTCAGAAGTTGAAAT
>CAZSDN010000199.1:0-2036 GCA_964605595.1 uncultured Flavobacterium sp.
TCTTTCAGAACCAACCACAAAAAAAGCCCCGAAATAATCCGGGGCCCAACCAAAACAAATAAGAAAATTCTTAATTCCTTGGAGGTATTACAGTACCATTGGGGTTGCTTTTTGTAGTATTGCCAGATTTTGGACGTTCAGGATTTATTGTGCCTGAAGGCGGGGCAATTGTATCAGTAACTTTATCAGGGCTTCCGGTCGAATTGATGCGTACAGCATTCGTATTAGGTTTAGTATTGCCTTCCCACGTTTTTTCGGCCCGTTGGGTACCATCGGGATTTAGTTTCGGTTGTTGAGTTGAATTATCCCGGATTTTTGTTTCTGACTTCGTTGTGGTTTTAATCTTTTTCGTATGCGTTATAGTATCAGTTTGTGCTGAAGCTATCGTAAAAGCTAAAAATCCAACCAGCATTAAAAATATCTTTTTCATAGCAGTAACTTTTAAATTATACCTAAAGTTAAGGCACAAAAAATCAAAACCATACTCTTTTCACTTTTCGTTGTGACAGGTTTAACGTGCTATTGACAATTGCGGCTGAATTATTATTAGCTGTAAAATAGAGATGTTTTGCTTCGAAAAATCGGTTTATAGTCGGTTTGAGTAATCAGATAATCAGGATTTAGTTATATTTTTACGCATTATATAAAAGATAAAAATATGGCTTCAGGATTTTTTGTGGTTTTGGATGATATAGCTGCACTCATGGACGATGTAGCAGTAACCAGTAAGATAGCCACACAAAAAACAGCAGGAATATTAGGGGACGATTTGGCGGTGAATGCAGAAAAAGCGACAGGTTTTCTTGAATCGCGCGAGCTTCCGGTCTTATGGGCAATAACAAAAGGATCGTTCATAAATAAACTGATCATTGTACCCATTGCTTTATTACTAAATGTTTTTTTTCCGGTAGCGATAAAGGTTATACTGATATTAGGAGGTTTTTACCTTGCTTATGAAGGTGTCGAAAAAATTGTAGAATATTTTTTTCACCCGGCCAAAACAGGGGAGGAGGTAATCGAACAAAATTCCGAAGCCAACAGGGATGCCGAAAGAACAAAGATAAAGTCAGCTATCACAACCGATTTTATTTTATCTGTTGAAATTGTGATTATTGCGTTAGGGACAGTTTTAGATAGAACAATTGCCATACAAATAATGACTGTTTCGATAGTGGCACTTTTAGCGACCATTGGCGTTTATGGTATCGTAGCACTTATTGTTAGAATGGATGATTCCGGATATAAGCTAATCAAACGCTCTAATAATAAAGGTTTTCTGGCGCAGCTTGGACATTTCCTGGTCAAGTCGTTACCACTTGTCATTAAATTTTTGGCTTTCGTAGGAACTATTGCATTGATATTGGTTTCAGGTGGTATATTTTCCCATAATATTGATTTCCTGCATCATCTTTACCCAAATGTGCCCGCGATTATTAAAGAGTTTGCGTTTGGCCTGATCGGAGGATTATTAGTAGTTGGAATTGTCATGGTAAGTAAAAGTATTTTTGGAAAGAAAGGGCATTGACGCCCACAATATATTGTGATGACATTCTGAACAAAATAAAATTGATATTCTGAACAAAGCAATCAGGGTTTTAACCGTTTAATTTTGCCTCATAACTTTTAAACATTTTAAAATGAGACAGAATAATTTTCAGGGAGTGCTACAAAAACCGACCGGATCTGGCTTTAACGCCATGTCAACCGCAGAAGAAATAATAAAAGGAATTGACCTTACAGGTAAAACAGCGATAATAACGGGAGGAAATACAGGTATCGGGCTTGAAACGACAAAGATGCTTGCTAAGGCCGGCGCAACGGTAATTGTTCCGGCCAGGGGTATTGAAAAGGCCAAAACCAATCTGAGGTTAATTAAAAACGTTGAGATAGAACCAATGGATTTGATGGATCCGGAATCTGTTGACAAGTTTGCCAAAAAATTCATTGCATCGGGAAGGCCGCTTCATTTGCTGATCAATAATGCTGGGATTATGTGGGTTCCGCTACGAAGGGATAATCGCGGCATTGAATCGCAA
>CAZSDN010000200.1:0-2026 GCA_964605595.1 uncultured Flavobacterium sp.
AGCAGGGAATCATGGGAAGCAACGGAAAAAGTGTTGGCCGTGACGGAAAACCCGTCAATTATCAAACAGGTACGATTATCTGGGGCGAGCCCGGAACAAATTCGCAACACGCTTTTTTCCAGTTGATCCACCAGGGAACAAAATTGATTCCGACCGATTTCATCGGATTCATAAAGCCTTTGTATGGGAACCAGGATCATCACGACAAACTCATGTCGAACTTTTTTGCCCAAACCGAAGCATTGCTGAACGGAAAAACCCAAAACCAGGTTATGGCCGAATTCCAAAGCCAGAATCTTTCAGAACAACAAGCAGAATTCCTGCTTCCGTTTAAAGTTTTCACCGGAAACAAACCAACAAACACACTTTTGATCCAGGAACTTACTCCTGAAAACCTTGGCTCTTTAATTGCGTTATACGAACATAAAATATTCGTGCAAGGAGTAATCTGGAATATTTTCAGTTATGACCAATGGGGTGTCGAACTAGGCAAACAGCTCGCAAACAGTATCCTTGACGAAATAAATACCCAAAATGTAAAAGTACACGATAGCTCAACGGAATTTCTTTTAAAGCATTTCCTGAAAAGCAAATAATCATTATAAATAAAGAAGCCCTTCAGATTTGTGGGGCTTTTTTTATCTTTTTTCTTATATTTGATTCCCTTAAAATTCAAATCATGTACGATTTTATTCAAAAATTCCATTCCGGATGGGCATATATAGCGATTCTTTTTTTGGTTATTGCCGTTGCAAATGCAGCTATCGGTTTTTTCGCTAAAAGGGATTTTTTTCCTAAAGACAAAAAAATTGCATTACTCGCCTTAATTTTCACGCACATCCAATTACTGATCGGACTGTTTTTATATTTTGTTTCTCCATTAGGGAAAGCCGCTTTGGGCGAAATGAAAAATGCCGACCTTAGGCTGACTTCGCTTGAACATCCTTTGGTAAACCTGATAGCAATAATTTTGATCACTATTGGTTGGTCAAAACACAAAAAACTTGCTGACAGCAATTCCAAATTCAGGACATTTTTAATATTCTACGGATTGGGATTAATCCTGATTTTGTCCAGAATACCATGGAAACTTTGGTTCTAAAACCCTAATCTCATTACAGGTTTCGCATAAGGTATGGTATTTGTCAAAATGCCGCCAAACAAAACAATATATCATGAAACAAAAAATAACAGTATTGATATTGATTGCCTTTGCAGCGCTTTTTTTTAGCAGTTTCAAAGAATTTCAGGATCTGAACCCGAAAAAAACTGAGGCAATTCAGGATACAATCAATAAGGACACGTTAAAAATAGGAAAGTTGAAACTTTTCAAAAAAAATGCACATGCTTCCTATTATGCACAAAAATTCCACGGAAGACGTACCGCAAGCGGAAAACGTTTCGACAATACAAAATATACCGCGGCACACCGGAAATTCCCTTTCGGAACAAAACTGAAAGTCACAAATGAAGCCAACGGTAAATTTGTGATTGTTGAAATTACTGACCGCGGGCCATTTACCAAAGGACGTGACATCGATTTAACTAAAAAAGCTTTTATGGAAATCGCATCCAATAAATACGGGGGTTCGCTAAAAGTTACAATTGAAGAAATCCTTAAATAATTTTAAAAGATGAAAAGGCAATGTTTAAAAATATTGATGTTTTTCATCTTTTTTAGTTTACTGCTTTCATCCTGCTCTTCTTCTAAAGTTTCGGGTAAAATCTACAAACGCAATGTTGAAGTTTCCTATTATGCCGATAAATTCGATGGCAGGAAAACGGCTAGCGGAGAAAAATTCAACAATAACAAACTTACTGCCGCGCACCGCACGCTACCCTTTGGCACCAAACTAAAAGTGACTAATCCTGTTAACGGCGAATCCGTAGTGGTCGAAGTTAATGATCGCGGCCCACACAAAAAAGGGCGCGAACTTGACCTTTCAAAACGTGCGTTTATGGAAATCACTCACAACAAAGATATCGGCATTTTAAAAACCGAGATCGAAATCCTAAAATAAACTAC
>CAZSDN010000201.1:0-2013 GCA_964605595.1 uncultured Flavobacterium sp.
TCAAAAGTTAAATTTAATACTTTTAAACTGTCTGAAAAATGGGGAAGTTTACCAATGGATATAAGAAGTTCCTTATTTTATTGTCAGAATTGATTAGTTGATGTTCATCTTCAAGTAAATAGGCGATTTTTTTGAACACAACTTCTTGTGAAATAGATGCTGGTTTATCTTCTTTATATGGATAATATTTATCAGATTCTAGATTTGATATAAATTTTTCAAATTTTTTGTTTCTGTTTTTAAAAAAATCGTTAATTGTATTTTTAACTTCTGTTTTTAGATTCTTAATTTCTTCTTCTCCTAGACTTTCTAAATCAAGATTTCTAAACAAGTCTATGTTAAAAAAAAGAGAATCAACATAAATAAACCAAGTCCCTAAATCAGGAGTGTACCAATCTGAAGAATAGGTGTATTCATGTGCTACAGATTTTACACCTGCATTGTCTGTTTGAAAAAAGACCTTAACCTTATTTAATGGAGATTTTATATTATAAAAATAAAAGTTGATTTTATGTTCTTTACCTCTTTTATCTGTATAAGTAATTTGTTTCAAACTTGGCTTTTCAACAACAAAATCATCTTTTTTTAAAATCTCACCATTAACAATAAAGTTTACTTTGTTATTAAATACTTCATAAGGGTAATTTTCAAAAATACTTTGTGATATGTTTTGAGGTAAAAAGTTACTTGTTATTTTGTTTTTTTTAAGAGGTTTATGTTGAATATTGTGATGTAAATTTTCAATTTCTACCTTATAAAAAGTCTTTTCATTTTTGTTTTCTAAAAAATCGAAGTCAATCTTTAATTCAATATTCTCTAATGCGATATCTTCTAAATCTGTTGTATCTATTCCAAATATCGTTCTACTAAATTTTGACTCATTTTCATCATATGCGATTGTGTCTATTTTCATAAGTTCTCCGATTTGGAATGAACTAAACCTACCAATGCCTTGCCCGTTATCTTTAACTATTGTTCCTATTTCAAGAATACTTTTTTTGAAATTACTTTTAGAAACTCCATAACCGTCATCAGATATTGTAATTTTTTCTATACCCGATTTACAGGTTATCGAATTATTGTATTCAATATCAATTAAAATATTTTTGGCATCCGCTTGAATCGAGTTATTTATCAATTCTTTAAAAGCCTTGAACGTATCACCATACTTAGTAAAGTGACTTTTAATGACTCTTGTATTCGTAGTGATTTTTTCTGAGGTTGTTTGCATGCGGTTGTTTAATATGTCGGCTAACGTCCCGTGGCTTTGCGGCTGTTGCGAGTTCTGGAACTGAGTACGTTCGGCTAAGATAATAGATTTTTTGAAAATAAAATCGTGCGGCGACTTAAACAGCAGCAATAGTGCAAAACCGCTGTTATGCAATGTGCTTATTGATTTTCAAGTATTATTTTGTCGCAAACCTTGCTTAGTTTAACTAATTCTAATGAGTGATTAAATTCATAATTTAAATTTTGTCTTTCGCTTTGTGATGTTAGATCGAAATAATCAAACACTTTTACCTCTAATTTTCCATTTATTACAAAGTAATATTTAGCAAATTCTGAATGTCGTATTTCTATAGAATCATTATTTATTAGTGTATATGCTTTAACCGATTCATTTGTAATGTTAATAATTTTCTCTGAATAATTGCGGAAAATTTCATTTGATATTTCTATTTGAGAAAAATTACATTTGTCGATTTTTCTGAAAAAACTCTGTTGGTTTTCTTTCCAAAATACGTATAAACTTGAATTACCATAATCACAGTTCATTTTATTAACTCTAAAAAGTTTAGAGCAACCAATGCAGTATTTTTGCAAAATAAAAAATGAAGTGATTTTTTTTTCTTTCAGTACTTTAATTTCTTGTGAAAGAATCGAGTCAATTTCGGCATTTTGAGCAAAAATTAAGTTGCATAAAAGCAAAAAAAGAATGATATATGTTTTTTTTTCATGTAGGCGGATTCAAGACCTTAATGCAACAAGGTATTAATTATTAGTATTACTCAA
>CAZSDN010000202.1:0-2010 GCA_964605595.1 uncultured Flavobacterium sp.
CCGGAATTTACCAAAAAATTTGATTCAGCCATTTTTCCTGGTACTCAGGGCGGTCCGTTAATGCATATCATAGCTGCTAAAGCGGTGGCTTTTGGTGAAGCGTTGAGCGATGAGTTTTTCCATTATTCAATGCAGGTTCAGAAAAATGCAAAAGCAATGGCTGAAGCGTTTATGAAAAGAGGCTACAATCTTATTTCAGGCGGAACCGATAATCATATGATGCTGATTGATTTACGAAATAAAAATATTACAGGAAAAGAAGCTGAAAACGCATTGGTTAAAGCTGAAATCACTGTAAATAAGAATATGGTTCCGTTTGATGATAAATCTCCGTTTGTAACTTCCGGAATTCGTATTGGAACTCCAGCAATCACAACGCGTGGCCTGGTAGAATCTGATATGGAGAAAGTGGTCGATATGATTGATCGCGTTTTAATGAATCCGAACGATGAAGCAATTATCGAGCAAGTAGGAAACGAAGTCAACGAAATGATGGGCGAGAGAGCAATTTTTGTCTTTTAAAACATTCTTAAATAACAATTTAAACCCACGCCAGTCGTGGGTTTTTTTATTTCTGACGAAAATAATTTCAAAATAATTACGTAATAATTTGTTCGTACGAAATTTTTCTTACCTTTGAATTGTTCAAAATAAAAATGACAAAGAAAATCATGCAAGCGGAACCAACAAAATCGGAATTAGAAATTTTACAGGTGTTATGGAAATCAGGCCCGTCAACAGTACGGTTTGTAAATGACACATTAAACGAAGAAAAACGCAGCGTTCAATATACGTCGACTTTAAAACTGATGCAAATTATGTCTGAAAAAGGAATGCTTGTAACAGATAAGTCGAATATGAAACATATTTACAGCGCCGCAATAGAAGAGAAGAAAACGAAAGGTTTCCTGCTTGAGAAATTTGTCGATAATTTATATAATGGCTCTAACTCCAGTTTAATGATGCAGTTGCTCGGCAATAAAAAAACGACAAAACAGGAACTTGACGAAATCAGGTCGATGCTTGATGAACTCGAAAATAAATAATATTTATGGTAAGCGATACAATAATTAAAGCAGTTTCATGGACATTAGTCCATTCGCTTTGGCAAGGAATTATACTCGCGTTTTGCGCCGGATTGATTATCACAGCAACAAAAAAGGCAACTGCCGTTATGCGCTATAATCTTCTGTCGGGTTTGTTTGTGATTTTTCTTATTGTTATCGGTTTCACTTTCAATGACGAGCTTGTATTAGGATTTACAGAAACACATTCCAATGTAATTGATTATTCGGTTAAGAATGCGTTTGATGCAACATTTACTGCCGAAATTATAAATCAATCAATCAATTTTTTAAACAATAATGCCAATATAATTGCTTCAATTTGGTTGATTATTTTCGCTTTTAAAGTATTTGGGATTTTCAATGCTTTCAATACGATTTACAGAATAAGAAACTACAAAAATTTCACACCATCAGAATATTGGAAAAACAGGATTTCTGAGTTAGCCTTACTTATAAACATTAAAAAACCGATCGTTTTGCTCGAATCGACATTAGTGAAAATTCCATGCGTAACCGGATTTTTCAAACCTATTATTTTAGTTCCGGTTGGCTTGCTTTCGAATTTACCACAGGATCAGGTTGAGGCGATTTTACTTCATGAACTCGCGCATATCAGAAGAAAAGATTATGTTATAAACCTCTTGCAACATTTTGCCGAAATGTTATTTTTCTTTAATCCTGGCCTTTTGTGGCTTTCATCGTTGATAAGGGACGAACGGGAAAATTGCTGTGACGATATCGCGCTCAACATTATCGGAAATAAAAGAGACTTGGTTCATGCGCTGATTTCTTTCGAAGAATTCAACAATGAAAATCTCGCCGTTGCTTTCGCAGGAAAGAAAAAACACCTTTTTTTTCGTGTAAAAAGAATAATTCACAATGATAATAAATCGCTGAATTCTGTCGAAAAAATATTCCTTTCATTGAGCTTGTTATTCGTTTT
>CAZSDN010000203.1:0-2006 GCA_964605595.1 uncultured Flavobacterium sp.
TTTTCCATAGCCCCTAACCCCAATGGGGGAAATTTTGTTTATCAAATTAAAATCTTCCAATACCCTCTTGTTCCGCCTTCTCTCACTATAATTTTCTTTTCTTTCAACGTATCAAAATGTGCTTGTGATGCGGAATAATTAATTTGTAATTTTTCAGCTGCTTCTCTATATGATATGCGGTTGTTTTCTTTAATCAATTCTAAAACTTCTTGTTGTCTGTCGGTTAACTCATCGATTGCACCACCTATTGCACCACCTATTGCACCACTTGTATCTTTTGGGAATGTCATACGGATAAAATTAGGAAAAAACCGAAAACAGTTTTTGCCATAAGATTTCAGAATACGAGGAACTCCTGAACCTAATTGTTCCACCAACTCTAAATCCCGATAAATTCGCATCAACTCTTTGTTTCGTGGTGCTGATATACCTTCAAAAAATTCTTCTTCACTAAATCCTTCGGGCAAAGCTCCTGCCGAAGTTATCTCAATTCTGTCATCAAAAATTTCAAATTTCGGGGGGATTTCGGTAGTGTAATCGTTATGTACAAATGCGTTTAAAACAGCTTCACGCAATGCTTCGGAATCCCAAGTTCTGCGATTGATTCGTTCTTTTGAGGTAATTTTGGTATGTGTAATATTTTCTACTTCCAGCTTGTCCAGAATGTTATGGGTTGCCTTTACCAGCGAACAATAACCGAACTCTTTGTTTTCTATCAGGTTTACTCTTGTTGTTCCGTCATATTTTGCAAACTTGATAGAATTTCCGTTTTCATCAGCCATTAAATAGGCAACATAATTGTACTCGCTGTCAGAAGTAAATAATTCCAGATTGGTTGCAAAATGTTGGTTGAGTGTTTTGCCTTTTTCGTCATAGTAAATCCTTAACTGCGTAAAAGTTAAATTCTGTCGGCTCGACCTTATTTTTCCTATGGAATTGCGGGTACGTCTGGAAAATAAATCGTCAATCATTCTCTGTGGCATCGGTTCTGCCGAAGTTCCTGTACGAATGAAACAACCTTTTTCGGACATTCCGTATTTTCTGATGTAATACGGTTTTTCCATTCCGCTTGCGACCACTATTTTGATGATTGTTTTGCCGTCCTTTTCTTCTGAAACAACATCAAACAAACCCAAACAAGAGGGAAGAATATTATTTTTCAGACGGTCTTTAATTTTCAATATATCTCCGTCTGCATCGGAAACACCGCAGGTTGTACCAAACTTGTCGATACCGATATAGATGATGCCGCCTTCTCTGTAATTCAGGAACGCAACGACTTCTTTTTCGATTTCAACCTCTTTGGTAAGCTCTCGCTTGTATTCTATGCGGTTTGTTTCTGTCATTGGTTATTTTCCATAAGCCCCCTAATCCCTAAAGGGGGAATTTTTATTCTTCAACTTTAAAATTAAAGTATGCTGGAAATTCTAATCTCTGGTTTTCTAATTGGAATTCTGCATATAACTTTAATTCTTGTTCTCCTACAGATGTTGGTGTAAATTTGTAAGTAAATTTTGTTTCATTCGCTTCAGGAACTAAAACTTCCCTTTTGCCATCTTCATCTATACGAAAGACTTGATAAGTTCCGATTTTTCCAACTTTATGAAAGAAAAAAGTAACTTCGTTTTCTTCATTCTTTTTAAAAATATAATAGTTAGGTAATCCGACTAATTGCATTGAAAATAGCTCATTTTCAGCCATATTACTTATGCTGTCTTTTAATTTCTGATTTTCTATTTCAAGACTTTTTATTTTCTCATTTAAAACAAAAGTTTCTTCTTTATTGCAAGAAATCAATAGTATAAAAAAAGAAACTAAAGCAATGTGTTTTTTCATAATAGTTATTTTAATTAGCTAACATAAGCCCCTCCTTCGGAGGGGTTGGGGAGGCGCTTATTGCATTTCCGAATATCCTACAGTCTCTCCAATCAATGTCGATGTCGTACAATCCGTAACTTTTACCAAAACAAAATCTCCTACTTTGTAATTTTCTTTCGGGAAAACAA
>CAZSDN010000204.1:0-2003 GCA_964605595.1 uncultured Flavobacterium sp.
CCTGATTCTCACGAACCGACGGGCGTTACCCGCTATGTTTCCCTATGGTGTCCGGACTTTCCTCCTTTCCTTTCGAAACGGCGATAAGGCGGCCTGCGACGCAAAGGTAACTCTTTATATAATGAAAATCCAAGTTTATAAGATTTACAGGAGATAGCTTTTTTAACAATATATTGATAAGATAAACTTTTGAAAATCGTAAATTTAGAATAACAAATAAGAATTACTAACTAAAATTTATTGTTATGGATCGTCAAATGTATCACTACGCCACAGTTTCGAAAGCCTTGGAAGAACTTGCCAAAAAAGGATTTACAGTAGATTTCAACATTCAGGAAAATCGGATTATCAATAGTCCTGATGATTTTGAAATTGTTCACGTTTACCGTTATGAAGGAGAAAGTGACCCAGGCGATGAAGCAACCGTATTCGGAATTAAATCGAGTACCGGTGAAAAAGGAATTTTTGTTGCCGGACTTTCGGCATTTACAGATAACAGCGCAGCAATGGCGCTACACGAATTAAGCATTAAAGGAAGAAAAGGGCCTGACGCGCATTAATATGAACAGGCTTCAGGCAAAACTTGAAAAAATCGGCCGCAATCCCAGGACAACTGCAAAATCAGTCGGACTGCGATATGCGGCCGATTTCAATAAAGGTTATTACAGGATTAAACGCGGTGAAAACTTTTCATACATTGATGAAAATAAAAAAACGGTCAAAGACAAAGAAGTTTTAGAACGGATCAAAAAACTCGTAATTCCGCCAGCTTGGGAAAATGTATGGATTTCACCTTACGAAAACGGACATTTGCAAGTTACCGGAATCGATGCCAAAGGACGGAAACAGTATCGTTACCATACAAGCTGGAACAAAATCAGGAACCAATCGAAGTTTTTCCGATTACGGAATTTTGCTAACGCTTTGCCGGCGATCCGTAAGGAAGTTGAAAAAGATCTCAAACTTAAAGGTTTGCCTTATGAAAAAGTGGTTGCCTTGGTTGTAAAGCTTATTGAAATGACCAACATCCGGATTGGTAACGATGCTTATAAAAAACTTTACGGCTCATTCGGATTAACAACGCTTCAGGATAAACATGTGAAATTCGAAAAATCTAAAATCCATTTCGAATTCGTAGGAAAGAAAGGCGTAAAACATAAAATCCAGCTTCCAAGTGTAAAACTTGCAAATCTTGTTCGCAAATGCAAGGAAATTCCAGGACAGGATTTGTTTCAATATTATGATGGAAAAGGAAATCATCATACGATTGGCTCGGCTGATATCAATAATTATTTAAAGAATCTTACACGACACGATTTTACCGCAAAGGATTTTCGTGTTTGGGCGGGAACGGTAAATGCGTTGAGTGCTTTCCGTAATTTCGAAAAGCCAAAAACCCAAACCGAAGCAAAGCATACAATCGTTGAAGTTTTAGATAATGTTTGTGGTAAACTCGGAAATACACGAACGGTTTGCAAAAAATACTATGTTCATCCAACGGTAATCGCTTCTTATGAAAAAGGCAGCCTCTGGAATTACAAACCCGGTAATTCGCGCGGAAGCCTGAATCCCGAAGAAAAGGCACTCGTAAAACTTTTAGAAAAAGAAACCATTGCCGAAGTAATCGCTTAAACTAGAAATCATGAAATACCTAATTATATTGGTTGGATTACTGCTCACAGCCTGTAATCAAAAAAAAGAATCAACTGTCGTAAATGACCCGGCTGAAATTTTACAACCGGCCCGCCCTGCTGAAAATTCCTTTTTAATCGTTCCCGGGATTTCTATCGGAGAACTGGTTTTAGGAAATAATACCGATACATTTTCTGGCTTGGGCAAACCCGATTTCAGCGATAATGCAACGGAAAAAGGCTGGCACATCTGGTATGGCGACAATACCGACGGGAACGGGAAGAAAACCAAACTCATGATTTTTACCAATTATAAGGACAATGAAATGAAAGAAAAAGAGAGTGAAGTGATTGTGTGTGAGAGAGTTGAGA
>CAZSDN010000205.1:0-1956 GCA_964605595.1 uncultured Flavobacterium sp.
CCGAACGTACTCTGCTCCAAAGCCCGCAACAGCCGCAAAGCCACGGGACGTTAGGTGCAAGCGCAAATTAACGAATCTCAAAAAAATGAAATTATTTATTTCTACATTGTTCTTATTCTTTTTTGCTGAAATTTCTGCACAAAAGCAAAATGATTTTAGAAACGGCGATTTGATTTTTCAAACTTCTCTTTCCTCTCAAAGTAAAGCGATTCAGCTCGCCACTAAATCTAAATATTCTCATTGCGGAATAATTTTCAAAGAAGAAAACGAGTATTTCGTTTTTGAAGCAGTCCAACCTGTAAAAAAAACACCACTTAAAAAATGGATTGCAAGAGGAAAGAATGGAGAATTTGTTGTTAAACGATTGAAAAATGCGAACAAAATTCTCACGGAAAAAGCGTTGTCAAAAATGAGGGAAATCGGTCAAGAATTCTCAGGAAAAGATTACGACTTGACGTTCGAATGGTCAGATGACAAAATCTATTGTTCAGAATTAATTTGGAAAATCTACAAACGAGCAACAGGAATAGAAATTGGAAAATTGCAAAAACTTAAAGATTTTGATTTGTCAAACTCAGCCGTAAAGAAAAAAATGCAAGAGCGATACGGAAAAAATGTTCCAGTAAACGAACTAGTGATTTCTCCGGTTGCGATTTTCAATAGTAATCTTTTAAAAACAATTAAACAATAATCTCAGCGCCAGCACCTAACAGCGGTTTTGCGCTATTGCTGCTGTTTAAGTCGCCGGGCGATTTTTCTCCAAAAAATCTTTTATCTTAGCCGAGCGTACTCAGTTCCAGAACTCGCAACAGACGCAAAGCCACGGGACGTTATAGGAAATGACATTCAAAATCATCATAAAAAAATGGAGTATTCTCTCAGAAAATAATTTTACTTTTTTAGAAAATGTAATTTAAAACTGGAGTAAAAACTGAAAATAAATTCTAAATTTCAACCTAAAATAAAAAGTAGAATGAGTCTTATTGAAGATGTTTTTGGGGAAATAATTTTTGATTTCCTTTGGAATGTAATTAGGCGAATTGGAGCATTAATTAGATGGCCATTTTTTTATGCAAAATACAGTATTGACGAAATATATAATCAAAAATGGAGCGGAATTGTTGGATTAATTTTTCTCGGCACAATTATAACTTTATCAATATTATTATTTCTCTAATTCACAGTCACTTCCTATAACAGCAGTTTTGCGCTATTGCTCGGAATAAAATCACCGCACGATTTTATTTCAAAATTTCTTTTTATCTTCACCGAAAATACTCAGTTCCAGAACCCGCAACAGTCGCAAAGCCACGGGACGTTAGCCGTAACCTTTAACCAAATGTCGTGAGAAAACATCTTATATATTTCCTAATTTTGATTACGAATTGTTCATTCGCTTGTTCATGTATTGAGATTAACTCGGTTAAAAAAGAGGTAGATAAATCACATGCAATTTTTACAGGTAAAGTTTTGTCAGTAAAACTGATTTCAGAAAGTCACGGAAAAGGAAATGCAAAATTAACTCTGGATAGTAAAATTTACAGAATAAAAATTACGTCTATGCATAAAGGCAGATTGAAGCCTGAAATTGTCGAAGTGATTTCTCGAACAAATACCTGCGAATATGAATTTGATGTCGGACAAAACTATATAATTTATGCTACAGTTTCTAAAACAAAAATCAGTAGTAAAATACAAAATAGATTAAATACGAGTATTTGTACTCGAACACGATTATTTGACCAAAAAGAATTCGATCAATTAGTTAACTATTGTAAAATCAAAGGCTACAGCTAACAGCGGTTTTGTGCTATTGCTGCTTTAAGTTATGAAATTACGTTTTTATTTCCTAATTTCGTTTTGTCCAGCCGAGCGAACTCAGTTCTAATTTCCGCAACAGTCGCAAAGCCACAGGACGTTATGCGAGAGCGTTTGAAATTCGTAGTAAATTGAAAT
>CAZSDN010000206.1:0-818 GCA_964605595.1 uncultured Flavobacterium sp.
TTATCGCGCAAACCGGGCAAACCGGATTCCATTTTGTTGATGAAGCTGCACCGCCGGCTTTGATGCGCGCATTGGCTTTGGAAATCCTTAAAAGAAAACTTGCCGTAACATGGTGGACAAACATCCGTTTTGAGAAAAGTTTTTCCAAAGATCTTTGCCGTTTGCTGAAAGCTTCGGGTTGCATAGCGGTTTCAGGCGGGCTGGAAGTTGCATCAGATCGTTTGCTGGCTTTGATCGATAAAGGCGTTACTGTTGAACAGGTTGCGAAAGTTACCCGGAATTTTACAGAATCGGGAATAATGGTCCACGCTTATTTAATGTACGGCTATCCGACGCAGACGATCCAGGAAACTATTGACAGCCTTGAAATGGTTCGCCAATTGTTTGAAGCAGGGATTTTACAATCCGGTTTTTGGCATCAGTTTGCGATGACGGCTCATAGCCCGGTTGGGATGTATCCTGAAAAATTCGGCGTTCTGAAAGAGACTGATGCTATCGGGACATTTGCAAACAACGACATAAATTATAAAGACAAAACCGGTATCAACCACGATAAATTCAGTTTCGGGCTAAAGAAATCGCTGTATAATTTCATGCACGGAATTTGTTTTGATTATCCGCTACAGGATTGGTTCGATTTCAAGATCCCGAAAACGGCAATCCATCCGGATTTTATTTTTAATGCTTTAAATGAAACAACCGATTTCAACATAAAGCCTACCGCGAAAGTTATCTGGCTTGGAGGAAAACCAGATATGGCGTTTTTTACAAAATCAAAAAAAGGAAATTCATGGGAAATGGCGAGCCTTTCTTTCCAT
>CAZSDN010000206.1:828-1939 GCA_964605595.1 uncultured Flavobacterium sp.
AAATAAAAATGAAGGAATCTGGCTTGAAAAAATGCTTTCAGAGATTTCAGTTACAAATTCGAAAAATTACACTTTTCAGCAAATAAAAAATGATTTTGAAACAGAGTTGGAAAATTTCGAATTGTTTTGGTATTCAAAACCAATCCATACTTTAAGGGAATCCGGGCTTTTGGTTTTATAGCAATTATTCTTTCTTTTCAGAATTTTTACTCTTCTTTTTACCCTTTTTTTCCTGTTTTTCTTTTAAGGTATTGAACTTTTCAATTTGCGTTTTGTTGAGTACGCTCAAAACCTGCGCTTCCATTTTATCTTTTTGCGCATTCATTTTCTCCATTTTTCCCGCATCAGGAATTTCTTCGGCATTTATGGAAATAATACTATTGTAGTAATCCTGCATGAAATTCTTTACTGCTGCCGACTGCAAACCGTCAAGCCCAAGTTCTGCCGTTAAATTTTCTGAAGAAGATTTTACAAAATCAAAATCTTTCTCTTTTATTTTATTCTTTGTTGATTTGAATTGATTTGCGCCGCCAATTCTACGGTCAAGTCCGGCGTTGTTGAATTGCGCACTGGCATCAATTGTGAAAAAAGTGATTATAAATAATAAAATAATGAATCTGAGTTTCATAACATATAATTTTGAAGGAACAAATTTATGGATTTATCTTTCCAAATTGCGTTAAAAGGTTTTGTTATTTGTCATTCATTTTGAACCTAAAACCTATCCCGTGAAGATTTTCGATCGAAATTCCATCTTCGTTTGCAATGATTTTGCGTAATCTTGAGATAAAAACATCAAGGCTTCGCCCCATGAAATAATCATCGTCGCCCCAAAGCGCGGTCAGGATTTGCTCGCGCTTTAAAACAGTGTTTTTATTATCGAGGAATAATTTCAATAATTCGGATTCACGCTGCGTCAGTGTTATTTTTTCTTTTTCAGTCGAGATGATGAAGTTTTTACAGTCAAATTCATAGTTTCCAACGGCATAAATTGATTTATCTGGAAGATTGTTTTTTTGCGAGCGTTTCAAAAAAATCTCAATTTTCAGGATTAGTTCCTCAATGCTGAAAGGTTTTACCAGATAATCATCTGCGCCAAGCTTCAAGCCTT
>CAZSDN010000207.1:0-795 GCA_964605595.1 uncultured Flavobacterium sp.
GCATCGATCCTCTTATTTGCCTTACTAATAAGATTCAATAAATTATCAAAATCTTTACTGGAATACAATTTAGCATTTTGTAGATTTTCCATCGCTTTTTTCGCATCTGCCAGTAAATTTTCTTTTGAGCGAAAGGGTTTGACAGAAATCACTTCTTGAGCAATGACAGGACCCGATCTTTTCTTGTCATCTGGAGAAAGAAAAACATCCGTAAATTCACCTTTTGCTGCAGCAACCTCACTTTTTAACAATGACTCTGGAGAAGAAGGAGAAACATCCACTGCATAAATCTTTTCTTTTATTTTTTGTTTTAATTCATTATATTTTTTACTGCCAAACCATCTTTTAATACCACTAAAGAAACCCTTTTCATAAGAACGTCTTTCTTGAATTAATTTAAGAGTCAACTCACATTCCTTTTTAACTTGATCAGGAATATGTTCTTTAAGCGGGGATTGCAAAATATCCATCACCCCTCTTTCCATCCCAAGAAGCTTATTATTTACAAGTGTAAAATCCGTTCTAATTAATTTTTTTTCAGCAGGCGAAATATTCTTTGCCATACATGCCAGTAAATTATTTCGCAGATGCGCTTCTATTTTATTTATCGCTGCTAAGTTTTGCGTCGCGCTCGTTTGGATTTCTGGTCGATGTACGTCTGAATAAATTTTTTTAAGTACTTTTTCTAGAAGCGCTATATCTTCTTCTGTACTTTTGGATAAACGCTGATTTTCTATTAATGCTTTATCACTTTCCGCTAAGCTACCCCAGACAATAAAATTATTAATTTTTTCC
>CAZSDN010000207.1:805-1902 GCA_964605595.1 uncultured Flavobacterium sp.
GTCGGGTCGTCATCTCGAACTGCCTTATCCATCACATCAATCTGAAATTCTGGATTCTCTTTAATAGCTTGTTTTAGTTTTCCAAAAGATTCCTTTGCTCCTTTATAAAGATGGTCTCGTGCTTGAATAATACCGAGTTGAATAGCGGTCAATTTAGAGCGAATTTCTTTTAACTTAGATAAATCATTTGTTTTAGTAAATTCTTCTTCTATTTTTCTTTCTTTTTCTTCCCATGCATTCAATTTATTTAATTCGGTGGTGAATGTTATATCGTTTTCATATATTTCTTTTAATTCCGCAACATTATCTTTACAAAGTTTAAAACCTTCCATTATATTTTTTTTAATTTCATCTAATTCTTTATTAGCTGAATTTTTGACCTCTTCTGAAACTCGATTAAACATATGTTTTCCCCCAAAAATCAGCCTAAATCGATAAAGCCTAATAGATATATTATAGGCTATTTTTAAAATAGTTGGATAATTAATTTCTCATCTTATAATCAATTATTTCCTCATATAATCATATACATAGCCTATATTCAAAAGTATAAAATAACAAATAAGCCATAAACCCTATTTTTAAGTATTTGCCATGATTCAGCTATTACCCTAATATTCTATCTTAATTCAAATATTCATTATAAAAACATAAATAACGAAGGATTTTATTGTGGCAAGTAATTCTTTTGGTAATCTATTCCGAATTACAACATGGGGAGAATCTCATGGAAAAGCGATAGGTGTTATCATTGATGGCTGTCCCGCAGGTATAGAATTATCAGAAGACGACATTAATCATGAGCTATTTTTCCGATCCCCCGGAAAAAATATTTATATTACGTCCCGTAAAGAAAAAGATTTTGCTGAAATATATTCCGGTGTCTTTGAGGGAAAAACCACAGGCACTCCTATTTCCATCATTATTATGAATATCGACGCGGATTCTAGCAAATACGAGCCTATCAAAAATTTATTAAGACCGGGCCACGCTAACTTCACTTATTTAACGAAGTATGGAGTATACGATTATCGGGGTGGAGGTCGTGCTTCAGCGCGAGAAACCGCTTGTCGGGTAGCTGCAAGCGCTGTAGCGAA
>CAZSDN010000208.1:0-1875 GCA_964605595.1 uncultured Flavobacterium sp.
CACGGGATCGGGACCCCTGAACGGAACCGGAGGCGATTACGACGAGTTTGACAATTAAAAAAAATCAAAAAAATGGATACTACAATCATACGCGCGGCGGGTGGCTCCGGAGTGAAAGCTACCAACAGCTCAAGAGCGGTATACGATGCGGTAAAAGCGCGTTTCCCGCGCAACATCGTTACACCGTCTTACTTGCGACTGGAGCGTGAGATAACAGGGTCAATTACCTCTGTTGACTTTCTTACGCTGATGAACGAGGGGAATATGATCGCAACCGAACGCCGGCTCAATCTGCCCGACTTGTTCGTGACAAATTCTATCGGGCTTTTTATCAGCAAAGTAGCCTCCCCGGCGACAGCGGCGGCACATGCGGTAAAAGTGCTCCGTAGTTTCCCGAATGACCAGGTGTTTTCAGGATCAAGCGAAGCAACCAACCTACAGGTATTGTATAACGGATACCTAAGTCTGCGGATAGACTCTACGGTTTATATCGACAGCCTTCCCGGTTACGAGTTCTACGACTCCGGAAACTACCAGGAAAGCGTAGGGTCGACGGCTACAAACAACATTCCGGTGCGCCGGGATCAGTTTTCCGGCTTGCAGACCGGATTTAAGCCATTGACCCCGTCCGTTGACCTGGATGGCAGCCGGAAGATACAGTGGAGTGTAACCCTGCCGGCTCCTATCAATGTTTCGGGAACCGCTTCTACCAACGTGGTAGTACTCATCCTGAAAGGGCTGTTGGTCCAAAACGGCGGATCAATCAACCGCGTCTAAGCGCTGGAATAAATCATACTGCCAGCGGGTTTTTCCTGCTGGCAGTATTTAATCTTTTAAATCGAATCCAATGCTGGTGATAAAAAACAGTTACCTGGTAGAGGTTCCTTTCCCGGTAATAGCGCTGAACCAGCGCTACAATTTCCCGGATATACCCAAGCTGAGAAATAAAAGAATAACCGGTATAGAAGCGGTGGTCAATTCGGTGTTGTCAAACGCGCCGTCCGGAGCGCCGGTTATAGCCGGAGGCCTTCAGTTACTGGTTACCCTTCAGAACGAAGCGGATGTCGAGATTATCTCGCAATCGCCTTATTTCGGTTTCATTGCCTCGCAAAATGCGGGCATTGTAAAGGAGTTAAACGGGGTTCAGATCAACCTGGTAAAGTCGTATCTGACTATTATCAGCACTACCAGCCTGAACGCCAACGATTCCGCAGCCCTGGTATTCTACTACGAATAAGCAGACGTGTCGACAGATTCCGCATATACCTATGGATTGACGCACACCAAACTGATGGTGGTGCGTATTAATTCGCAGGTCACCGTTAACCAGCCGTACTACTTTGAGCAGGACGGTGAAATTGCCGCCAGGCGGGTAATTTCGATTGAACCGGCAATGGTACAAGTGCCGATGGCGTCCTACTACGGAAACATAGAGGACGGGTCTGTAATAAACGGATACCAGTACCTGGATGCGGTTGATTATCGGTTTGCTTCAGTTTACCTGGTAAGCAAGAGCGGTAAAATACAGATTGAAAACCATCCGCTCATGTTGTTTTGGCGGGGCGCGGTTCGCACCAACCTCCCACGAAGCTCAAGAAAATTAAGGTGTGACCTGGAGGTAGATCCGGCCAGCAGTTACATCATCTTCAAAAAGCAACTCACAAGCCCGACTTTGCCGGCAATTGTGGCCCTTAACGTAAATCTGCAATGAGCTCCTTTGTCTCCTTTGACTACGCAAAAAACTTAATCCGGGAACACCAGGTTAAGTATTGGAAGCTGAAAGACTCAGACGGGCGTTCTATCCTGGGGGAGCAGAAAGACGGGGAAATAACCGTAGAGGAATCGTTGTCGATGTTGGAACGAGCCGTTTCCGAC
>CAZSDN010000209.1:0-1864 GCA_964605595.1 uncultured Flavobacterium sp.
CATGTATCATGATGGAGAATAACTACCATCAGATCCGGGTGAAGCAGATGCAATTCCCACTCCGAGTTGCATACGCATCCACCATCCATAAGGCACAAGCCAGAGGATTCCGTCGGATATGTATCTGCATTGAACATCTGGATCGTCCGAATCTTGCCTATGTTGCACTCTCTCGTGCTACTTCCTTGGATGGTGTTCTTATTTGTGGAGAAGGATCTCTTCGATTCCAACCAGATAAGGATGCACTTCAATACTATCAGAAGCTTGGTATGCGAATTGAGAAGACACGATATGAATTATTAATGCAACGGAACTTGTTACTTCGACAACAACATTCGGATCTGAATTCAACTCAGCAAAGATTGCAACCATCGGATCAGAATCTTAATTTGAATCTACACTTGGATAGTCAATTACAACCAACATTGGTGTATAATGAGATTAAGCGTAAGTACACTGAGATGAGAGATGGCTCAGATCTTAGAAGAGTTCAAGAGGAAGGAGAGCTCATTGGGAACGCAGATGAAGATCCACCCACTAAACGAATACGAACAGAGGAGAAGTTAACATTCAATAAGACGTTGGACATTCCAACACAGGTCGAACACTGTATGGAAACAATCAAAAGATACTCGGAACGGATCTTGGCACATCATCAAACCGGTCGATATCTCAATTCCGAGACGGAGAAGGAACTAATGCAACTTCCATATCTGGAAGATAGATTAAGGGAGTATCTAACAAGTCCAATGCCAGTTGATACAAACACCTGGTTAATACGAATAGAGGAGGATATCAAAGAGTTGAATCTAATTCTGGAGATAGTGGATCAAGAACTACAGATCTAACACTCTAAGAAGATGAATTGAATTGAATTGAATAGATACTTCTTTTTATTTGTACTTGTTGTTACATAAACACACAGACATCCTTACTTGATTTGTACCTTTCTTCGTCCCTTCCATCGACATAACACGGTTTGAATTGAATTTGTCCTTTGATTATCAGGAGTCAATTGTAACATAGACTTGGTAGATCGATATTGAATCGGTTGTAGATACTGCAATTCGGCAGATTCATGTCCGGTTGGATTCAAGGGTAATGACTCAGAAGATAGATGTCTATTCAGATTCAAAGACTGCAACTGAACAGATGGATCCCCACTTGAATTCAATGAGTTAATGTGTTGATTCAGATTCAATGAGTCCGTCTCTCGATTCAGATTCAATGATTTTATGTGTTGATTCAATGACTTCGTATGTTGATTCAAATTCAATGAGTTAGATTCCTGATCCGAATTCAGATTCAATGGGTTAGACTGTTGCTTCTTCTTCAGATTCAATGAGTTGGACTTTTGATCCGGATTCAGATTCAATAAGTTGGATTGTTGATGCTGCTGCTGCTTTTGCTTCTTCTTCAGACTCAATAAGTTGGATTGCTGCTTCAGATCCAATGAGTTGGATTCATGCTTCAGATTCCAATTCAAAGAGTCAGATGATCCATTCAGATTCAGATTCAGAGTTGAAGAGTCGGACTGTCGATTCAGAGTTGAGGAACCGGTGTATCGGTATCGTGATAGATCTGTAATCTTAACTGTAGATGTACTAAAGTGTTTTGATCTTGTGTAATCCGTATTGAATGGCTTTGGTTCAGGTGTATCAAAGAACACAGGATCATGAATTGAATAATAGATTGAGAACACCTCCTTTTTCATTGTAAAGATCTTCCGGTATCGGATATGTGCAACAAGAGCACTATAATGAGGAATCAATGCAAACTCGTTCATTCCATCCTTAATCACCCGATCAATTCGACTGTTCATCTCTTGCTGAATGTGATTCCAAAAGACTGGACTGAATTCAAT
>CAZSDN010000210.1:0-1846 GCA_964605595.1 uncultured Flavobacterium sp.
ATTTCGTCCAGCGAGGTCTTGCGCACAAATGATCCGATAGCTGTCAGTCGCTCAGCATCGGACAATAAATTACCCGAAACATCTTTCTTGTCGTTCATGGTTTTGAACTTTACAATCTTGAAGATCCGTTCATTTTTCCCCGGTCGTTTCTGAAAGAAAAACGGTTTGCCCCGGTTGGCAAAAAACAAGCCTGTTGTTACTACCACAAAAACCGGACTTAACAGCAGCAATCCGAAAAAGGCTGCTGTAAAATCAAAAAGGCGTTTCAAGTAGTTTTTGTACATGATTTATTTAATAAAGTATGGTATTCCTTCAACAATTCGTTCCAAATATACTTCCTTTCGTAATTTCCTACGATCTGTTGTCTGCTATTGTCCGCAATTTCTTTTCGCTTTTCCGGATTTCCGAGTAAAAACAACATTTTTTCGTGTAATTTTTCCTGATTTTTAGGAGGAATTATCAATCCGTTAAATCCCTCTTTTACAATTTCGTTACACCCATTAATATCGGTTACGATACTTGGCAATCCCATCGCTCCCGCCTGCATCACCACATTAGGGAAGCCTTCTCTGTAACTCGGAAAGACAAGGCAGTCACTTATAGCAAAATAAGGTCTTACGTCAGATTGATAGCCAACAGAAATAATATTTGGATTTGTATTAATTATTTTTTCTGTTTCAGGCAATAACGGGTCTAACTCTCTTTCAAAAGTTCCTACTAAAACCAATTTCGTATTCGGGCTTTCTCTGTTGATTAAATAAAATGACTGCACTAATTCGTTAATTCCTTTGTCTGCGACAATCCTCCCTACAAACACAAAAAGAAAGTCTTCGGGTTTTATTCCCAATGAATTTTTAAGCACTTGTTTTTGCTGTTCCGAAATCAATGCAGGGTTAAAATGTGAAGTGTCAATTCCGTTTGAGCTTCCTTTCCCGATTACTTTTAATTTATCTTTGGAGGTATATTTATTTTCTAAAATAATATCATATAAGCCGATCGAATTCGGGTAAATCTTAGTTGCACAACGATAAGTTATTTTTTCTACAAAATCGAGAAGTTTTCTTCTTTTCCCTTTTACGACCAAAAGAGGTAATCCGGCAACCGTATGTAATCTGTGAGGAACTCCTGCTAATTTGGCAGCCAACATTCCCACTGTTCCTGCTTTTGGAGTATGGGTATGAACAATTTGCGGCTTTTCTTTTTTGAAGATTTTATAGAGTTGCCAGACTGATTTTAAATCCTTAAAAGGCGAGATAGTACGAGTCATTTCAACCGCTATTGTTCGGATATTTTCTTCTCTCTCTACATCTTGCAATTCCTCTCCGCTTGAAGAAATACCGATAACATCAAAACCGTTTTCACTCATAAAACGATGCTGCCCTTTTAAAAGTATTTTTAAAGAGGTCGGAACGGTGGTTATGCGGATTAGTTTGACCTTGTTCATTTATTTATAAATCTTATTTTTCATTAAAATCAGTACTGTAATGATAATTTTTACTTTGTCAATACGTCATAATCATCCTTTAGCTTATAACCCCAAAAAAAAATGTTTCTCTGATATTTCCCTTATTTTGGTTTTCTTTGGCTAAATTATAAACTAAATTGGTGTTGTCCAAATACACTTTATTTACTTTTCCTAAGCCTCGGATTCCTCCCGTTTCATCTCTTAACTGTGCCACCATTCCGGCTTCTTCCATATAAAGAAGATAATCGGCAATGTTGTTTCGGCTGATATTGAGCATTTCTGCAATTTTACTCATATTGGGCTTAAACGGTACACTTTCAGCCACGATTGCCAATAACTGTTTCAGCTTTCTGCCTGTTGATACGTTCATTTCGGCATAGG
>CAZSDN010000211.1:0-1843 GCA_964605595.1 uncultured Flavobacterium sp.
ATAGCTAATATTTGATTTTGGCCACATGTGGCCCATATAGCGGGGGATAGTAAAATTTGGGAAAATAAAACTCAGGAATAAGAAAAGTCAAGAATGGTAAAAGTCGGGAATTGGAAGTCAGGAATTGTAAAACTAAGCAATCGTAAAACTCAGGAATTGTAAAAATCAAGAAAATATGTTGTATAATTGGTTTATTATAAAATTTAAAAATAAACATGTAAGAAGCACAAAACACTACAACCAGCTTTGTAAAACTCAAGAATGTGAAAAGTTAGCAATTGAAAACTTAAGAATGGAAAAGTCAGGAATTAAAAACTCAAGTGTGGAAAAGTCAGGAAAATGGCTGCCACTTTAGTTGATAACTCGTCACTATCGAAAACTCGCTAATCATACCAATAGAGTGAATTTACTGTTTCACGTAGCAATTTTTTAAACGTTTATTACAAAATCGTCATGGTTGATAACACTTAACATCCGACATTTATATAATCTAACAAAATATATTTTTTATTAAAATGAAAAAATATATTTTTGGCACAATGGTCATTTGGCGAGTTGTGCTTGAAAACTCGCGAAACATACTAATAGAGTGAAATAACTTTTTCACGTGGCTATGTATTTTATCAATATTTATTACGAAAATGTCATGGTTGATAACAATTAACATGCGGCATTTATATAATCTAACAAAATATATTTTTTTATTAAAATGAAAAAATATATATTTGGCACAATGGTCATTTGGTGAGTTGTGCTTGTGTTAGGCAAGTTATACGTGACCTTTTGGCAACTTTTACAATTCCTGACTTTTACTATTCTTGACTTTTACAAGAGTTCGATCTATATCTATGTATATTATCATATACTACCAAACAAAAAGCACACAATTCGTGGTAAATACACGCTGCACTTTATTTCTGAATAAATGTACCTATACTTAATCATTATAACACCATACCAAAATGAAGGTGTCACATATGATAATTGGTGTAGGTAAGCAAAAAATCGTATGTACAACAGAAATGTAACTATAATAGACTACTAACATCTGAAGTGTCCATGAAAATTGTGAACTCTATTCCATTACTCGTGATGAAATGTCTTCTAGTGAACCAGAAATATGCAAGCTGCACGGAACAAAAATTTCAGAAACAATTACATAGTTACATTAAACTAAAAATGTGTATAGTTACTTGAATCTTTAAAAAAATAATAATTGAAATGTTATTAGCATCGTGCTACAAGTAAATTGAAGAAATAAGCATAAATAAATTACAAAACCGCTACTTACGATTGATCACAGTTGGTCAACGCGTTTCCTCTTGCTATATTGGGTTGTTTTATACTTTTATTTTAAGTTTATTAACTCGAATTTCATAAAAAGTTTTAATTTTCATGTGAAACATCGATCTTCCCTGGATTGCGAACGCAGTGAAAAAGAACGTTCCAACCCTGGACGGTTCAGAAGTGATGCAGATATTACAAAAGTTTTAGTTAAAAACTTTATTTTGATATAAAGTTTGAAATTTATTTAACATTTAGATGTTATATTTTAAGATTAAGTATTTCTAATTAAAATATTTAAAAAAAGTGAAGCCGATCAAAATACTTAAAAGTTTTGCATTACAAAACATACGTACTGTATATGTTTGACGGAATAACTGAACCGTCCATATCCGCTAAAAAGATTTCAGGATTTTTTTTGTTTTATTTTTTGTGAAAAAACTATAGCATTTAAAATTATGTATTTTCTTTTAAAATTACTTTTTCCTCTAAATTTAAATTGTAGAATAAATCGCATCTTTGTTTTTAGCAAAAAAGTGATTTTTTGGAAAATTTGGTA
>CAZSDN010000212.1:0-1833 GCA_964605595.1 uncultured Flavobacterium sp.
GTCGGCAGCACCGGGTTGGCAACCGGCCCGCATGTTTGCTACCGTTTTTGGTACAATGGCGTTCAGGTAGATCCGCTCAGGTTACAAATGCCGAATTCTGAACCTATGAACGCAAAATACAAACAGCGGTTCATTAAAGAAATGACACCTCTAAAAAAGGAATTGGATAGTGTTGCGGCAATCCGGTTTAAATCGTAATTAATTTTCAATAACCGTTTCCGATTTGTCACAGGCGCCATCACTCATACAATCGCCACAACTCCACTTTTCATCTACGACTGAAGGAATACATCCATTTGAACATCCTGAACAGATTATAACTCCTTTCGGATTCTCAACTCCTTTCAAAAACGCCAGATATCCATTGCTTAATTTTAAAGCCTTTGCAACTTTGATACTTTTATCACGGTTACTGGCTAAAAGAATATAATAGGTTTTATTGGTTTTTGAATCCAGTCCTGAAACTATCTCAAAATTTACAAGTGCCGCAGGGTTGTTTTGGTCAGCCAGCAATTTTTCCCATTCTTTTTTAATCGGATCTAAATTGGCTGTAATCCTATGTTGCGCATTTCTCACGATTCCTATATTCTGCGAATTTATCGTATTGGCAATAATTAGGGTAAGAAAACAAAAAAACATCTTTTTCATTTTTAAATTTTTAATAAAAATAAAAATTAAGCCTTTTATAAACGTAAAATTCATGTTAAAAACCCCGCTATTACGATATAGCTCAAAAACATAATGCGTAATTCTATGAACTAATATCGTAAATTTGCACCTACAAAATTTACACAAATGCCTTTACAAAATACTAATCCAACGGCAACTTCAGCTTGGGATAAATTACAGCATCATTATGAAAAGTTGCAAAATGTTTCCATGAAGGAAATGTTTGCTGCAGATTCCCAAAGAACTGAAAAATTCCATTTGCAGTGGAATGATTTCCTTGTTGATTTTTCAAAAAACATTATTACCGATGAAACTCTTGAAATTTTACAGGAACTTGCTGAAGAATGCGGACTGAAGGATGCGATTTCGAAATATTTCGAAGGTGATGCAATCAATCAAACCGAAAACAGGGCGGTTTTACATACGGCTTTGCGCGCTCCCCAATCGGCTTTTATAGCTGTTGGCGGCCAAAACATAATCAATGAGATTTATACCGTTAAAGAAAGAATCAAGGTTTTTTCAAATGACGTGATTCAAGGAAAACGCAAAGGTTTCACGGGGAAATCTTTTACCGACATCGTAAATATCGGTATTGGCGGATCAGATCTTGGGCCGGCAATGGTTGTTGAAGCGCTTCAATTTTATAAAAACCATTTGAACATCCATTTTGTTTCCAATGTTGACGGCGATCATGTAAATGAAATTCTAAAAAAAATAAATCCCGAAACAACTTTGTTTGTTGTTGCGTCCAAAACTTTTACAACGCAGGAAACCCTTACCAATTCTGAAACAATTCGCAAATGGTTTTTAGAATCTGCAAATCAGGAAGATGTAGCAAAGCATTTCGTGGCAGTTTCAACTAATATTGAAAAAGTTACAAACTTCGGAATCCATCCCGATAATGTTTTCCCGATGTGGGATTGGGTTGGCGGACGTTTTTCACTATGGAGCGCAGTCGGGCTTTCAATAAGCCTTGCTGTCGGAGCAGATAATTTTGAAAAATTATTGAAAGGCGCGAACCAAATGGATGAACATTTTAAAACGGCGGCATTTGATAAAAACATCCCGGTTGTCTTGGCACTTTTGAGCATTTGGTATAACAATTTCTTTGGTGCCGAAAGCGAAGCACTGATTCCATACACGCAATACCTGCAAAAACTGGCT
>CAZSDN010000213.1:0-1809 GCA_964605595.1 uncultured Flavobacterium sp.
TAAAGATTTTTTGGAGAAAAATCGCCCGGCGACTTAAACAGCAGTAATAGCGCAAAACCGCTGTTGTGCGTTCGGCTTTTTAGTCTGTTTTGTTAAGTGTCCAAATAATCGCTTTTCCTTTGGTTGCTCTAAAAATTGTCGTGTGCTTTTCTTTCGGCTCGTCAGAAAATTTCCATTTTATGTTTGTTCTGTTTTCAGTGCTCAAGATTTCAGCTAATTCTTTTGTAAATGGTGAAACATCTTCTGCATTTGAACCAGCAAACCAAATTCGTTTGTCAGTTGTTGGAAATTTTGCTATATGTTCTTTTGCTGTTCTTACCAAATAATGATTGTTCCACCATAAAGAAGGGTCAAAAGCGATGTAATTGTCAAACATTTCAGGTGTCAAAAAGAAAGTTTCCATTACAAAAAGTCCTGATGCAGATTCTCCAATAATACTTTTTTCAATAGTTGTTCTGTATCGTTTGTCAATTTCAGGAAAAAGTTCTTCTTTAATAAATGCTCTAAATTTTTCTGAACCTCCAACAACTTGTGCAATTTCTTTGTCTTTCGCTACTTCTGTAAAGCCTGTCAAATCTCTTCTTCGTTGAGTGTTTTCAATTCCTACAAGTATTAAAGGTTTTATTTTCTTTTCTTTAATCAATTTAGCCAATGTATTTGCAATGTGAGGAAAGTCTTCTTTTATTCCACCGTCTGCCATATACATTACTGGCAAAGAGTCTTTAATTGCTTTATAATTTTCTGGTGCCCACACGTTGATTATTCTTTCTTCTCCAACTTGTTTAGATTGAATTTTAAAGGTTTCGTATTCTGGAATTGGGTCATTTGGTTGTGAAGCGTTTGAACAACTTGTCAGTGTAACAAGTAAAAAAAGCAGGTTGTAATAAATGAATTTCATATTTATGTTTTTTTGCATATTATTGAATTGTCCGCTGTCGTTTTAAGCTGACGCACAACGTCCTGTGGCTTTGCGACTGTTGCGGAAATTGGAACTGCGTTCGCTCGGCTGGACTAAAGCGAAATTAGGAAATAAAAACGTAATTTCATAACTTAAAGCAGCAATAGCGCAAAACCGCTGTTATGCGTTCGTTTTTATGCTGGAATTGGATTTACTCTTATTTCTCCACCAATAGCTTTTAAAACTTTCATAACTGTTGAAAATTGTGGTTTTGCTCCATCCGATAAAGCTTTATACAAACTTGGTCTGCTCATTCCCGTTTGTTCAGCAATTTTGGTCATACCAATTGCTTTTGCGATATGTCCAATCGCTGTCACGATTTGAGTGTCATTTCCTTCTTCTAAAACTGCATTTAGATATTCAGCAATCATTTCGTTACTATCCAAATAATCTGCTATGTCAAATTTTGATGTTTCCATTTTTACTTTTTTAGTTTATCCCAAATTTCTTTTGCTTTTTCAATATCTTTCTGTTGACTTGATTTATCTCCACCAATTAGCAGAATAATAATCTTTCCATCATTTTCTTTGAAATAAATTCTGTAGCCTTTCGCATAGTTAATTTTCAATTCACTAATCCCATTGCCAACAGGTTTACAATCTCCAAAGTGTTCTTCGTTTTCTAATTTTTGAAGTCTGAATAAAATTTTTGCTTTCGCTCTCAAGTCATTCAATTTCTTAAACCATTTATCAAACTCTGTCGTTTTTTCAATAAAGTACATTTCTTTAGATTGTATTCATTCGGATACGAAATTATAAAAATTATTTCAATGTTACAAATTTAATTCTGGAAAGTTACGGCGGATTCAAGACCTTAATGCAACAAGGTATTAATTATTAGTATTACTCAAA
>CAZSDN010000214.1:0-1809 GCA_964605595.1 uncultured Flavobacterium sp.
CCCGGCACGATCGGAGAGGAGCACGCAGTCGATGCCGGGATCAATTCGCTGCGCGTCGGCCTCGACTACCTCGGCCTCTCTCAGCAAATCGAACTGATCGATATGGCGCTCGACTTCGATCCCGCCAACGGTCCCCAAGACCTCACCCACCTCATCGCCCTCGAACGGAGCGGCCCCAGCTACCTCGACCTCCCGCCCGAGCATCGCAACCGCAACCATACCATGCGCGCCCGCGACATCACTCCTTATACCGCTCCCGCGCACCTGCTCTTTGAAGGGGAACGCGATTACGTCACCATCGGCATCGGCGATGGCGGCAACGAGATCGGCATGGGAAAGATGCCGCGACAATTGATCCACGACAATATCCCCCACTCCGAGATCACCGCCTCGCGCCTCGCCACCGATCACCTGATCGTCGCGGGCATCAGCAACTGGGGAGGCTACGCGCTGGCCGCGGGAGTGATGCTCGCCCGGCAGCAGGTAATGGCTGAATTCTTCGATGGGGAGAAGGAGCGAGCCATCCTGGAAGTGATGGTGGAGCGCGGGCCCCTGGTCGATGGGGTACGCGGCAAGCCGTCGATCAGCGTCGACGGCTTCGACTTCAACGACTACATCCAGCCGATGTTGCAGATCCGCCAGTTGCTGACCACGGTTTAGAGGGACATCGCCACTTTGACGTAAATGCGTAACTCGTAATACGAGGATTGAAAACCACCGAAGGTCAAAATGTCCTGCCTCAGATGGAAGTGGAAGAAAGGGACGCAAATTGTAAACGACGTAAACAAGGGGAGTCAGATTGCTACAAACAGTATAGATGATCTAATATCACTCGTTAAGTAGAGGCTTCTCGATGATCGCTCCCATGGTTACAGTGTTCCTGCCAGTCGGCCATGACTATGATCCACTACTGCGAAACATGGCCGATGGACTTAATCTGAATGTTGATGATCTTCCTCCTGATTTCCCTTTCGCATTTAGTGCGCAGCGAACAGGTGAGGATCGTTTACTGGTTGAATACAATGCAGACTCAACCGCTACAACAAGTGAGATGCAGCAGTGGGAAAAGCCTTCTCAAGACTACAAGTTGCTCCTTCGAGGATGTATTAATATACACTACAGAAATGTTAGCCTAGCAAAGCAATGTATTATTATGATAGGTAGCTATTTGGACCACTCATCTCCACTGAGTGTGTTCGAGAATGGTAACGGCTGCCTATTGCGACTTTCGGAAGTCATCCAGCATTGTTTGGGTGATTCAACTTGGTCATGGGAGCGAGAAACGTTTCCCGACATTGCTGGGGTTGCCGATTCGGAATGGATTGACTGATACTGCACCTTGGAGTTGCCAGCGGAGTCTCAGGAACGATTACAGAGCAATCAAGCAAAGCCTTCCTCCCCAATAATCGCCTATGTTCGTTCGCTCGCCATGCTCGCCGTGATGGTCACAGCCGGATAAGCGTATCCGTCCGGTGAACGACGGGGTTGCGTGGTTTGATATTCTTGGGGTTTTCCTTTTTGGGAGGGCCTTGGGATGGGACGGGTAGCGCGGGATTTGTCGCGGGAGCGGCACTGGCGTCGGCATTTGGAGCGTCAGCGGCGGAGTGGGGAGTCGGTGCGGGGTTATTGCCGGACGCAGGGGTTGAATGAGTCGGCGTTCTATTTCTGGCGACGCACCATCGCCGAGCGGGATCGCGAGAAGAGTCAAACGGTGTTTGTGCCGGTGGTGGTGGTGAAGGAAGTGGCGGAGGAGCCTTCGTCGGCGATCGACATTCACTTGGGCCACGGTCGGCGAGTGCGGGTACGTTC
>CAZSDN010000215.1:0-1800 GCA_964605595.1 uncultured Flavobacterium sp.
CACATTGCCCAAAGGCAGGCACACGCTCAGAATAAAGAATTTCGGAATGAGAGAGACGTATCGTACCATCGAGGTGTACGGTAACGGAACCCTGGATATCGAAATGAAAGAAAGTGTCATTGCGCTCAGGGAAGTCGCTATTGTTGCCGGTGCCGACGTCAACGTGTCAGGCAGCCAGATGGGGCAGGTCAAGCTCAGTATGAAAACCATCAGGCAAATCCCTTCCGCCCTGGGCGAATCGGATCTGCTGAGAACGGTGATGGCTGTTCCGGGCGTAAAATCAGTTGGTGAAAGCAGTGTAGGACTGAACATAAGAGGTGGTTCGGCAGATCAGAACCTGATTACATTCAACGATGTTCCGATCTATAACCCCTCTCATTTATTTGGCTTTTTTACTTCATTCAACCCGGATATACTTCAGGATGTAGAACTATATAAAAGCGCTATCCCGTCCCGCTATGGAGGCAGATTATCTTCCGTTCTCGAAATAAACAGCAGGGATGGGAACCGTAAAAAGCTGGTAGGCGCCGGTGGAATAGGTTTGATTACGGGTAAGCTTTCCCTGGAGGGACCGATTGTGAAAGATAAGAGCTCCTTTCTGATCTCAGGTCGTTCTACTTACTCAGATTGGCTCCTGAAAAGAATAGAGAGCCCGGGGTTCAGAGACGGTAGCGCTTCGTTTTATGACGTTAACGTCCACCTCAGCCACGAAGTAGACAAGCGTAACAGCATTTATTTAAGCGGCTATGTAAGCAACGACCGTTTTCGTCTTCTGGGAGATACGCTATATTCTTATCAGAACAAGCTTATTTCATTCAAATGGAAGCGAATGCTTACAAGCAGGCTTTTCGGAAGTATTTCCCTGTCACACAATCAGTACAATTATGACATGCGTAGCACGAGAGTTCCGGAAAACGCTTTCGATCTGGACTTTGGAATTAAGCAGTACAACGCCAAACTCGATTTTGAGTTCGACGTAACCGACCGGTATAAGTTTCATTTCGGGGCTGCCTCGACGCGGTATCAATTGCATTCCGGTAGTATGAAACCTGTGGATGAGCGATCCCTGGTTATGAATAATGAGCTCGAACCGGAGCAGGGACAGGAAAGCGCGGTTTACCTGGAAAACCATTACGACATTTCACGAAATCTTCTTATCTCGGCCGGGTTGAGGGTTTCGATGTTTAATTATCTGGGGCCTAAAAGTGTCTCTCAATATGTCCCCGGCTTCCCGCTGGAAAAGCGATATATTACCGAAACCATACGGTATGGTGACGGAGAATTAATTAAAACCTACACACAACCTGAATACAGGTTTTCACTTCGGTATTCACTTTCCGGCAACTCGTCCCTGAAAGCCAGCTTTAATACGACCCGCCAATACATGCACCTGCTTACCAACACGATGACCATCGCTCCTACAGACGTCTGGAAGCTAAGCGACACGCATATCCAGCCGCAAAAAGGAGCTCAGGTATCAGTCGGCTGGTACAAAAACCTGTTGAATAATAAGCTGGAGCTCTCCGCCGAAACCTACTATAAGCGGATTCAGAACTTTCTCGACTTCAAAAGCGGCGATTCTCTCATACTCAATCACCACATAGAAACCGCTACGATCAATACCAACGGAAAGGCATACGGGATTGAGTTAATGGCAAAAAAACTCGCTGGTAAGGTAAACGGATGGGTAGCTTATACTTACTCCAGGACTTTGTTGAGAGCGTCAGACCGGGAGTCGCCCGAAGCGCCGAATGACGGCAATTTTTATCCGGCCAATTATGACAAACCGCATGATTTTAC
>CAZSDN010000216.1:0-1784 GCA_964605595.1 uncultured Flavobacterium sp.
ATTTCAATTTACTACGAATTTCAAACGCTCTCGCATAACGTCCTGTGGCTTTGCGTAAGTCGCGGAAATCTGGAACTGAGTTCGCTCGGCTGGACAAAAACGAAGTTATGGAAAAAGCAACGAACTTTTACAACCAAAACAGCGATTTTGCAAAACCGCTGTTGTATGCCGTTTATGTTTTTATAAAAATACCCTTAATTGTTTCCCAAAGAGTTGATTTCAACTTTGGCGCTTGTTTTACATTTTCATATTGCATAATATTGATTTCATCTAATCCAATTTGATTTATACTTTGTAAAGTTTCTAAATATATTTTCGTTGAATATTTATTTATGATTGAAAATCCACCACGTGTATCACATAGTATATACTTAGATTCAAAAATATTTTTACGAGCGTCAATTATTGTAATTCCATTCGGTATTTCATACTCTCGGAAATTTTCTGTAAAATCTCTATTGTAATTATTTATCTCGTGCAGTAAATTATAATTCTTTTTTGTAGCTTCTCTAATTACGATATATTCATATCCTTCAATTTCTCCAAAAACCCTAAATCCTTCAGGAACTTGATAAACAAAATATACACCTCCATTAGAATGTGAATTTCCCAATACTAAACCTCCTCGTCTAGCATCAATAAAATTACCTCTCGATATTAAGTCTTGAATAAACTCCTCTGATAACAACTCTTTATCTGAATGTCTCATTTACGTAAATGCTCTTTAAATGGCATACAACGTCCTGTGGCTTTGCGACTGTTGCGGAAATTGGAACTGAGTTCGCTCGGCTGGACAAAACGAAGTTATGAAAATAAAAACGAAATTCTACAACTGAATTAGCAATAGCGCAAAACCGCTGTTAGCCGTTCGTGCATGGATTTTAATATGTTTGAATTAATACATCTGTAGGAATATGTAATCTTTCGTGAAGTTGTCTAATCATTTCCAAAGAAAGTTTTCTTTTACGATTTAGAATTTCGCTCGCGCGGCTTTTCAATCCTACAATATTTGCCAAATCGCTTTGATTGTAACCCATTTGTTCCATCCTGAATTTAATTGCTTCGATTGGATCTGGCAAACCAATTGGAAAATTTTCATTTTCGAATTGGTCAATCAAAATTCCAAGCACTTCAAGCTCATCGCCTTCGGGCGAACCAGGTTTTGCGTCAAAAATAGTTTCAAGTCTTTCTAAAGCTTGATTATAATCTTTTTCTGTTTTTATAGGTTTAATTTCCATAGCAATTAAATTTCGTTAGCGTTAACTTTATCATATTCTGCATGCGTTCCAATAAAACGAATCCAAATCATTTGATAATCGTAATTGATTTTTACAATTAATCGGTAATTATTTCCTTTAATGTTGAAAACAACTCTATCATTGTTTAAGATACTTGCGCTCGGATATTCTTGCTTGATCTCGTTCGGATTTTTCCAAAAAGCTTTACTTGTTTCCTGAAACCAAGCTTTAAGTTGTTGTTCACAGTCATTATGAATCTCCCAAAAGTCCCGCAATATTTTCTTCGAAATTATTCTCAACGTTTTCTATTTTTGACAAAGATAATTAAAAAGTTCCCGATTTGGGAAAAAAGTTATAATTTTTTATCGCAATTTTGTCGCATGACGGCTAACGTCCCGTGGCTTTGCGGCTGTTGCGGGTTCTGGAACTGAGTATTTTCGGTGAAGATAAAAAGAAATTTTGGAATAAAATCGTGCGGCGACTTAAATGTCAGCAATAGCGCAAAACCGCTGTTACCAGCAGTATTTATTTTTTAAGATCAAAGTT
>CAZSDN010000217.1:0-1769 GCA_964605595.1 uncultured Flavobacterium sp.
CCTTTGATTGTAAACTCAACTTTCTGGATTTTGGAAGTTTGGGTAATAATTGCTTTACTTTCGGTCTTTGGAAAAAAGATGTGGGCATAAAGGGGAAATGACAAAAGTAAAGCCGCCATAACAGTAATAATTCCTAAAAATGATTTTGTTTGCATAAAATTCGGTTTTTCATTTATTTCACATTCACAGTCAATTTGCTTTTTGGGTTTCAACTTTTGAAACCAAGCAAAACCAAGCACTAAAATTGTCAAGCCAATAAAATATGGTCGGAAAGGTTCGAGCCAAGAAAAGGTTGAAGCAATCCCGCTTGTCCCTGCTATTAGAGCTAAAACAGGCGTAATGCAACATAATGACGCAGCAATTGCTGTAAAAAGTCCAGTGCCGATTAGTTTGTTGTCCGTTTTCATATAGTTTATAAAATTTTATTATCATCAAGTATTTCAAAAAATGGGGTCAACATTTTTTCATACTCTTTTGTCAATGAATAAAAAATAGTTTGTGCTTTTCTTTCCGTTTCAATTAGTCTACGGTCTTTGAGCTTTCGTAAATGTTGAGAAATTGCAGAAATTGTCATACCGAGAATATCGCTTAAATCACAAACACATAGTCGTTTTTCTTCATAAATCAGAAACAGGATTTTCAGTCTTACATTGTTTCCCGCCAATTCAAGTCCATTCGACAAATAGTCAAACGAACCGTGAAGTTCTGAAACTCGTTCTTTACAGCGATTGATTTGTTTAATGTCCGCCTGTTGTCTTATACAAGAAGTACTATCCATGTTGCAAATATAGTTAATTTGCTTATTTAAGCAATTGCTAAAATACAAAAAGTTAAAACCGGCTTGGTTGAACTGTTTGTTCCTACTGTATATTTTCGTAAAAGGTTAGTAAATTTCCGTATAAGTCCAAAGTTGCAAATTCTCTTGTGTCGTAGTAAGTGGTTTCTATTTCGGTTTTTTCATTGTGTAATACTTCCTTTTCTTTTAGTTCTTTATACAGTTCGTCAATGCCTTTTATTTCAATCCGGCAACTGTGTGTACCTGCCAAAAAACTTTCCGCTCCGCTACTAATCGGTTTGAGAAATAAAAAAATACTTTTCCATTTCCAGCTATAATTACAGGAAGCCCATAAATGTAAGTCTATACCATTCCTAATTAATATTGCAAAGGTTTCTTCCATATGTCTGCAATCAAAGCCCAATCGGGCTTTATAAAAGGCAACTGCTTTTTCAATATCCCGAACAGGAAATGCAGGTATGGTCTTTATTAGTTTTATCATTTTCGCGATATTATTTTAATTATTGAACCTTATATTTTTTGTACATCTGTTGAAATCATATTGCCATTTCATAACTTTTGCTTGTTTCTAACTGTAATACTTCTTCTTTAACCATAAACTTGCACGTACTAATAGAATTAGTACCGGAACTTCTACCAACGGTCCTATAACGCCTACAAACGCTTGTGGGGAATGAATACCGAAAACGGCTATTGCTACCGCTATTGCCAATTCAAAGTTGTTTCCTGTGGCTGTAAATGCGATTGAGGCGTTTTTGTCGTAAGGAACTTTAAGGGATTTGTTGATAAAGAAGCTGACGAAAAACATCAGTACAAAATAGATGATTAACGGTATAGCTACTTTTACCACATCCATTGGCAGTTCTAATATTTTATCTCCTTTCAGACTGAACATTAATACTATAGTAAAAAGTAAAGCATATAATGTAATGGGCGATATTCGGGGTACAAATTTCCTGTTATACCATTCTAT
>CAZSDN010000218.1:0-1761 GCA_964605595.1 uncultured Flavobacterium sp.
TTTGAGTAATACTAATAATTAATACCTTGTTGCATTAAGGTCTTGAATCCGCCCTCTTTAGAAACCTTGCATTTGTAGTTCTTGTCAATTAATAGCAAAATAATTAAATAATCACAAATTAAACGAACATGAAAAAAGCTCTAACTTCCTTATTATTTCTAATTACCATTAGTGTATTCAGTCAAAAACAAATTTTTTCAATACCTAATTTAAAAGAAAAAATTTCAACACAAAAGATTGTAGCAATTCTACCTTTTTCAACAACAATTTCTTATAAGAAGCAACCAAAAAATTTTAGTGCAGAAGGAAATCGTCAGCAAGAAATTAAAATGGCAAAAAGTATTCAATCTAATCTATATACATTCTTATTGAGAAAGGCAGATAAATATACAGTTTCATTTCAAGATGTTGATAAAACAAACATACTGCTTAAAAAAGCTGGAATCGAAGATAAATTAGATGAAACAACGAAAGATGAAATTGCTAGAATTTTGGGAGTTGATGCTGTAATAAGTGGGAAGTTTGATCAAGAACAAAGCAAAAGTGAGGCAGGTGCTATAGCAACCGCGGTTTTATTCGGAGGTTTTGGTGGAAAAACTGGTTCTGGGACTCTAACGCTAACAATTCACGATGGAAATGATGGAGATTTATTATGGAGATTTATGAAAACCATGGATGATAATATGTCGACTTCTACTGATGATTTAGTTGAAAGTATGATGAGAAAAGTGTCCAGGAATTTCCCATATTTGAAAGAGTAAAAACTCCAGCTAACAGCGGTTTTGCGCTATTGCTGCTGTCTAAGTCGCCGGGCGTTTTTTTCCAAAAAATCTCCTATCTTAGCCGAACGTACTCAGTTCCAGAACTCGCAACAGACGCAAAGCCACGGGACGTTAGCTGAAATGCAACCAAAATTACGCGAAATATGAAAACAAAGTCTTTTTTCGTAAATTAGCTCAATGAAAGAAAATTTAGAAATAGGACTTGACTTTGTAATAGACAAACTGACTAACTCCATTGAGAATATTATTACTGGCGATAGTTTTGCAACAGAAATTTCTTTATTGACATTTTCAGATTTAAAAGTTATCACGAAAAAAAATAATTGGTTGTTTAACTGGAAAGAAGAATTCAAACAGCCAGAACGAGACATTTATAAACTTACAATTGTAAACAATTCTACAATAATTCAAGGTCTTGTAAGTTTAGAAGTTAGAGAAGATCATGTTTATATGCATCTAGTTGAGAGTTCTCCGTTTAATAAAGGTGCTGAAAAAGTTTATTCTGGAGTTCCAGGTAATTTGGTAGCATTTGCGTGTAAACTTTCTTTTCAACGTGGTCACGAAGGAAACGTTTCATTTCTTTCTAAAACGCAACTTGTCGAACATTATGAAAAATCTCTTGGAGCAACTCATTTCGGAGGAAGAGTTATGATAATAGAAACCTTGGCTGCGTTAAAATTGATTAATAAATATTTTAAAAATAATTAAGATGAGAACTAAAAAAATAGAATTAGAAGTAGATTTTATTGGCGGCCAAGGTTCTTTAACCGTTGAGGAACAAAAAGCTATTAGCGATTATTTAAAACAAAAAAAAGTAGCTTCGAAAAAGAAATCTGCTCAAAAAGAACGAGTGGCAAAATAATGCACTTCAGCTAACAGCGGTTTTGCGCTATTGCTGCTGTTTAAGTCGCCGGGCGATTTTTTTCCAAAAAATCTCCTATCTTAGCCGAACGTACTCAGTTCCAAAACCCGCAACAGT
>CAZSDN010000219.1:0-1754 GCA_964605595.1 uncultured Flavobacterium sp.
CAAAGTACGCCCGCGCATAACAGCGGTTTTGCGCTATTGCTTCGGAATAAAATCGAAGCACGATTTTATTCCAAAATTTCTTTTTATCTTCACCGAAAATACTCAGTTCCAAAGCTCGCAACAGTCGCAAAGCCACGGGACGTTAGGCGTCATTGTAATCAAGATCTAGGCAAACTTTAAAATTCTAAAAAGCTTCTATTGAAATGAGAAAGTACTTAACTATATTTTTTAGCAGTTTGTTCAGTTTTTTTTCATGTCAAAATAAAACTAATTTCGAAAGTGAAAAACAAGCCCAGATAGAAGCGAATCAAAAAGTAATAAATGCGTTAACTAATGAAGGTGATAAATTGATAATCGCTAGAGATGTTTTTCATTGGATTTATTTCAAAAATGAAAACCAAAAAAATAGCTTTTTGCAAGAAGTAAATGGTGAAGGATTTCAATTAGTGAGTTCAAATAAAGTCGATGATGAATTTTCTATTCAATTACAAATAAAAAGACTTGACAAGGTTGACAAAATAAGTGTGGATAATTACACAATTTATTTATGGGAAAAAGCGCGAGAATTCAACGGAGATTATGATGGTTGGGAAACGAGTGTTGAAAAGTAACAACGAACGCCTAACAGCGGTTTTGCACTATTGCTCGGAATAAAATCGACGCACGATTTTATTCCAAAATTTCTTTTTATCTTCACCGAAAATACTCAGTTCCAGAACCCGCAACAGCCGCAAAGCCACGGGACGTTAGCAGAAATTTTTGATATGGCGAATGTAACCAAATTTACGTTTAGCAAACTTTGTAAAAAAGTTGAAATAAATAAGGATATTTCTCTGGATATATTTCTTTCACATATTTACAATGATGCAATAATTTATTTCATGCTTAATAAGCTTGAAATAAAATATCTATTCAATTATCGAAGTATTTTAGAAGACGAAAAAAAATATGTGATAGACTATTATCAGTTTGTTCCAGAGCGTAGAGATCAGCATAACTTCGTATTTGAAACTGATCGAAGAATGAAATATCATTTATATGATGATTGTGCTTATTTAGCAAGTGATTACATAGATTTTCGAATTCCTGAAGATATTAAAGATTTAGGGAACGATGCAGTACAATATTTTCGTGATTGGTTTAAATCCAAAGGTTACGCTGAACAATATTATGCTCATAATCTTGATGTTCCAAAAGTTACACTTGAATACAATTCACATTTCCCACCAAGATATAAAGTTCCTCCATTAAATGAGAGTTACGCTTTAATTATGGAAATGCCAAACTCTCATCGTGTATTTGCTAATACTAATTTCACATATAGTGAATTCGTTAAGAAAATGGAAGATTTGAAATTACAATTCGATAATTCTTTTTCTTGTCCAGTAACAAGAACATTATCGAAGTTTCAATATTTATTAAACATGAGCGATTATGACATTGCAAAAAAATTAGGTGAAATATTTAGTGCTGATTTTGTCAAAAATTATGGTATTGAAAATGTAAAAGAAAAACTGTCTATTTCTAAAAAAATTAAATATCAAGTTATCGAACTGATTTTGGATTATTTTCGTTGGACATACAAATTTGATAATAAAATTTTTGACGTTACAACATTAGAACAGTTTGGTTTAGAATGTTGCGGAGGATGTCTTAAAAAAGAAAACCAAGAATTATTAGAAACCTCGTCAAGTTAAAACTTCTGCTAACAGCGGTTTTGCGCTATTGCTGCTTTAAGTTATGAAATTACGTTT
>CAZSDN010000220.1:0-1720 GCA_964605595.1 uncultured Flavobacterium sp.
GGACGTTAGCCAACATATTATGAAACATCTGCTTTTAAATTACGTAATTATTTTATTGCTATTAATTTCATGTACAAAAAGTAAAGAAATTAATTCTCTTGAAAAAGTATCAGAAAAAAGTATTCAACAAATCCCAGTAGCGGAACAGTATATTGAAAATGATATTCTATTGTCGATGTTTGAATCAGATCTGGAAAAGTTTTCGAAAAATCCAAAGTTCGTTTTACAAAAAGAATTGGTTGAAAATCGACATGTCGACAATCAAGTTGATACAATCAAGATTTTCAAATTTAGAGAAACAAATATTCAATTTTATAAAGCTGTAAGTGAAGAATGGATATTTGAAGCCAAAATTATAAATTCAGAACCGCAATTTTCTGAATCTGTAAAAATAGCAATGACAAAAAAAGAATTAGAAAAGATATTAAAAACGAAATTGAATTCTGATGTAGTAAAAGTTGGGAATTTAGAACAAACGTCAGTATTTGTATTTAACTTTGAAAATGATAATCTTCAAGAAATAATTTATGAAGGTTATGTAGACTAAATTAATACGTCGGCTAACAGCGGTTTTGCGCTATTGCTTCGGAATAAAATCGCCGCACGATTTTATTCCAAAATTTCTTTTTATCTTCACCGAAAATACTCAGTTCCAAAACCCGCAACAGCCGCAAAGCCACGGGACGTTATAAGCCATTTTTGACACGAATCGTATGAAATACACTTTTCTTATTTTATCACTATTAATACTTCTGTCATGTAAAAATGAACATGAAGAGTGTGAAGAAGCGGACAAAGTTTCTATGGAAATTAGAAAATTTGACGATTATTTGGTAACGTTATACAAAGAATCAGAACGTAACCCAGAAAGAGTAATTAAAAAAGCAGACAGTTTATTAATTACTAATAAAACAGAAACTGGAAAATATAGATCTCCAATAATATCTAATGTTGAAAGCCAATTACATTATTTAAAAGCAGAGCTGTTTTATAAAATTGGAAAGTATAAAGAATCGATTGGCGAGCTAGATTTTGAAGATTACAAAAAAGGAGATGCAGCGATTGCCTATGCAGCAAATTATGTCAAATTAAAAGATTTCACTAAAGCTAAATCATTTATTGACAGTATCGGTAATTGGAATGGCAACTATTATGCGCTAGGAAATTATTATGAAAGCATTGGAGATAAAGCTTCTGCTCTTGAAACTTATAAATACAATCTTGAAGACGATGAATCTAGAAAGCATTTTATTTATTACCAATTGACAGAAAGAAGAGTTAACGAACTTCAAAAAGGCAAACCTCTACTCAATGAAGTCTATTTCCCAACAGGAAATCCAGGTTTTGAAATTTGTGAGATTTGCAATGTCGACAATGAAATAAGAGAAAAAATTTTTGATTTAATGACGAAAATACCTGAAAATCAAAAAGACTGGTCTTCAACTGGAATTGTAGAATCTCCATTTGATACTGGAAAAAATTATTATTGGGTCAAAGTAAAAGCAGGAAATAAAGAAATCAATTATTATGTCTATCAAAAGACTTATCAAATAAAATATTTTAATCCGAAAACTAAAACTTTAATGACATTAGAAGAGTGGCGAAAAGGAAAATAAAAACGGCTTATAACAGCGGTTTTGCAAAATCGCTGTTTTGGTTGTAAATGTTCGTTGCTTTTTCCATAACTTCGTTTTTGTCCAGCCGAGCGAACTCAGTTCCA
>CAZSDN010000221.1:0-1720 GCA_964605595.1 uncultured Flavobacterium sp.
TTTGATGTTTTCGGCCTGTTGTTTTTCAATTCCAGGAATTTCGATGTCGCTTGAACTTCCGCCAGCGGTAAAAACTTCTATTTTCGCAAGTCCGAAAATTCGTGAAATCATTCCTTCATGTAACGATACATGTTGTACTCTGTTATAAGGAATTACGATTGTATTCGTAGCAATAACTCCATGCCTGAAAAGGACATCGTGATTGCGAAATGCATAAGCGCGCTTTTTAAAACTGATCCGGTAAAAAATTACCGACAGGATTAAGATTACGATATAAGAAATTATAATTTCAATTTTGTAATCGAGCCATTCTTCAATGTTATAAGCACCGAGAATGAGAAGGATTCCGAATACGGTAAAAGTAATCGCAATACTGCTCAAAATCACTTTCCAGTATGATGGATGCAGTTTTGTAAATTCGACTTCCTCATATCTTGGAAGCTGGGAAATATCGATTGTTTCGTTTGTAAAATTCTCCATTAGGGAAGCCATTTGTTTTCTCCGAAGTTAGGTTTTCTTTTTTCAAGGAATGCATTGCGGCCTTCTTTTGCTTCTTCTGTCATGTATGCCAAACGTGTTGCTTCACCGGCAAAAACCTGCTGGCCAACCATTCCGTCATCAGTGAGGTTCATTGCAAATTTGAGCATTTTAATTGATGTTGGCGATTTTTGCAGGATTTCCTGCGCCCATTCATAAGCCGTATCTTCAAGCTCGGCATGCGGAATCACGGCATTTACCATCCCCATTTCAAATGCATCTTGTGCCGAATAATTCCTTCCCAAGAAGAAAATCTCGCGTGCTTTTTTCTGCCCGACCATTTTAGCAAGATAAGCCGATCCGTAACCGCCGTCAAAACTTGTAACATCTGCATCAGTTTGTTTAAAAATAGCGTGTTCTTTACTTGCCAAAGTCATATCACAAACTACATGAAGGCTATGTCCGCCGCCAACGGCCCAACCCGGAACAACGGCAATTACAACTTTTGGCATAAAACGGATCAGTCGCTGTACTTCAAGAATATTCAGCCTGTGTTGCCCGTCGTCTCCAACATAACCCTGATGGCCGCGAGCATTTTGGTCGCCTCCGCTGCAAAATGAATAAACGCCGTCTTTTGTCGATGGGCCTTCTGCGGAAAGCAAAACTACGCCAATCGACGTGTCTTCCTGCGCATCGTAAAATGCCTGATACAATTCGCTTGTTGTTTTCGGGCGGAAAGCATTGCGGACATTCGGGCGATTAAAGGCGATTCTGGCTACGCCATTGCATTTTTTATAAGTAATATCTTCAAATTCCTTTGCGGTTTTCCAGTTAATTTCGGACATATTTTATTTTTTTATCTGTAAAAATACTACTTTTAGGACTTAATTTAAAAGAAACTTTTAATGAAAAAAATTGCTTTTCTTATCGCCTTATCTCTTGGAAGTTATAGCGTAAATTCGCAAACCTATCAATTCACGACCGTAAAAGAAATTCAATGTGCGCCTGTAATTTCACAGGGGCAAACCGGGACATGTTGGAGTTATTCCTCGACTTCGTTCCTTGAGGCCGAGATTATACGCAGCAGCGGAAAAAACATCGATTTATCAGAAATGTACAATGTGCGCCATACCTATCCTAAAAAAGCATGGAATTTTGTAATGCGCCAGGGCAAAGCACAATTTGGCGAAGGCGGCCTCAATCACGATGTTATTAATAGCATAAGGGATTTTGGATTGGTTCC
>CAZSDN010000222.1:0-1707 GCA_964605595.1 uncultured Flavobacterium sp.
CGAGGAGATTGAGAACAACATCTCTGGCAAAGCGGTGATTACGCCGCAGATTGCGAGTGAACTTGAGCAGACCTTGGGGACATCGGCGCAGTACTGGTTGACCCATGAAGCCGCGTATAGCGAGTACATCGGCCGCCAAATTGACGAGCAGCCCGCGATGACCGTGCAAAACTGACGCTGCGGGAGATTCAAGGCTGAGACTGAACGTGGCTGTGGGAGACCCCACAGCCACGTTGCTTTGACATTGCAGGTACATTCGGGGAGTTTGCGCCGTCTTCGGGGGAGCTGTAGACCGTGGAAGTCCTTTCCTTTGTCTTTCTCATGCTGGTGGCGATTCTCGCCTCAAACCTGATAAATCGTTTCCTGCCTTCTGTTTCCACGCCGATTATCCAGATTGCGCTGGGCGCGCTGATTGGGATTTCGCCGCTGCCTTATCACCTGGAGCTTGAGCCAGAGTGGTTCTTTGTGCTCTTTATTGCGCCCCTGCTCTTTTATGACGCGTTGGTGGCAAACAAGCAGGCGCTGTGGGCGCAGCGCAAACCGATTTTTCTGATTGCCTTTGGTCTCGTTTTTCTTACAGTTCTACTCATCGGCTATTTCACCAACCTGCTCATTCCCTCCATGCCGCTGGCGGCTGCATTTGCGCTTGCGGCGGCGATAACCCCTACCGACGCCGTGGCAGTCGGTTCGCTGGCAAAACGCATCCACATTCCTCACAACATCAGGCACGTGCTTGAAGGCGAATCACTGATCAATGACGCCTCGGGTTTGGTCAGTTTTCAGTTTGCCGTGGCGGCAATGGTGACGGGCGTCTTTTCGCTTGTGGATGCAGGCGTGGAACTGGTTGTTGTGGTGGTTGGGGGCATTCTGGTTGGGGCTGTGCTCTCGTGGTTCAAGTATTTGCTTGTGCGTTGGGTGCGATCGCTGGGCATGGAGGATGTGACCTTTCATCTCCTGGTTGGCATCCTTACGCCCTTCGTCATCTATCTGGTTGCCGAACACTTTCATGTAAGCGGCATTCTCGCCGTGGTCACAGCGGGTATTCTGCACTCCTTTGAGGCGCGCCGCATCAACCCCGACGTCGTATCGCTGCGCATCGCATCCGAGAGTACTGGCAGGCGCTGGTCTATGTGCTCAACGGCCTTGTGTTCGTGATTCTCGGCACGCAACTGCCCGAAATTCTCGAGTCCGTGCGTCTTAATGCGCAGATAGACGGACGCATTGTGTTGGTAGATGTTTTGGCGATTACGGCGGCGCTGATGCTGATTCGCTTTGGTTGGGCATATTTCACACTGCCCAGAGAGTCACTGGTTGGCGAGAGCAAACCATTAAGCCGCGTGCGCGCCGGCCTGGTTACCACCATGGCGGGTGTGCGCGGCGCAGTGACGCTTGCCTCGGCGCTGTCGCTGCCCTTTGTGCTTGCCGACGGCTCGCCCTTTCCCTTTCGCGAGACGATCATTTTCATCGCGTCCATGGTGATTCTGCTTTCGCTGCTGATCGCCAACTTCCTGCTGCCGCTGCTGCTGGATAGCGCTACGGAGCATGGCAGCGCCGAGGAGTTGACCGATGCGCGGATTGACCTGTTGCAGGGCGTAGTGAGGCGACTGAATGCGCAGAGTACCAGCGAAAACGCGTTTGCAACCTCACAAATGGTGCGCGAGTACTATGTGCGCATTTCAGAGTTGGAGAACAAGCGCGGCTGGAGCC
>CAZSDN010000223.1:0-316 GCA_964605595.1 uncultured Flavobacterium sp.
AGGTGAAGACCTACCACAAACGCGATGAAATAGAACGGCTGATAAATGTGATACTACAAGAAAAAGTGATAGTAGAGGAATGGATACCCAAAGCTACATTGGAAGATCGCTATTTTGATTGCAGGGTATTGGTGATTAACAAACGTGCCAGGCATTTGGTTTTGCGTACCAGCCAACAGGTAATTACCAATCTACATCTGGGTAATAAAAGAGGCGACAATGATGCTTTTGTGAAAAAGTTCGGGGTAGCCATGCTGGGCAGAGTTAATACATTGGCTGCTTCGGTTGCAACCGTGTTTCCAAAGAGTTTTTATTT
>CAZSDN010000223.1:326-1171 GCA_964605595.1 uncultured Flavobacterium sp.
GTATGATTTTATACTTTTAGTTTTGATATTATCTTTTATCTTCAAATTTAGTACTTTTGACACCCCATGGCAGACAAAGCTTACATAACTCCCAATGTACTCAAGTGGGCAAGAGAATCGGCAAAAATGTCTGAAGAAACTGCTGCTGCGAAAGTTTCTGTAACCTTTGACAAACTTCAAGAATGGGAAAGTGGAACAAGTCAACCAACTATTAAACAAGCCCAGACTTTGGCGAAAGTATATAAGCGGCCATTTGCCCTATTCTTTCTGCCAGAAATACCAAGAGATTTCCAACCTCTTCAAGATTTTAGAAAAAGCGGCTCAAATATTTTAACAACTTCTTCAATTTTTATTATTCGTGAAATACAACAAAAGCAAGCATGGATAAGTGAAGCTTATGCTGATAATGATGAAATGGTATTGCCATTCGTTGGACGCTTTGCAATCAGCGACAATCCACAAGTTGTTGCCCAAGACATTTTAAAAACCTTAGACATTCATCCAGCACATTATAAATCTGATAACCCGATAAGAGAATGGATAGATGCAGCGGAAACAAAAGGCATCTTTGTGTCAAGAACAAGTTTTATACATTCCAGACTGAAACTTGATTCAAACGAATTGCAAGGATTTGCAATTTCTGATTCTTACGCTCCTTTTGTGTTTGTAAACTCTGAGGACTGGAATGCTCCTCAACTTTTTACACTTCTTCATGAGTTGGCGCATATATGGATTGCAGAAACAGGTATATCTAATGATGTAGAGCCTGAGATAAAAAACAAAGAAAAATATCACCCAGTAGAATTATTTTGTAATGAAGTGGCAGCAAACGCTTTAATGCCGAA
>CAZSDN010000223.1:1181-1648 GCA_964605595.1 uncultured Flavobacterium sp.
TGCACTTATTATAAGGGCATTAAACCTTGGATTAATTTCTCACCCCATTTATCAAAAGCTAAAGAAGCAAGCTGACATAGACTTTGCTGAATATTTAAAACGTGAAGCAAAAAAGAAAGCGAAACAAAAAGAAAAAGAAAAAGATAATCCTGGCGGGCCAAACTATTTTTTGTTACAACTAAACAGAAACAGCAGACTTTTTACACAAACTGTTTTAGATGCGTTTCGTGGTGGTTCAATTGAACCAACTTTAGCAAGTAGTCTCCTAAATGTTCAAATAAATAAATTCTCAAAACTCGAAGCACAACTTTTTAGATGAGCACGATGGCAAATAAGTATTGTTTAGACGCCAATGTGTTAATTCAAGCATGGCAAAAATACTATAACCCAAAGTTTTGCCCAGACTATTGGAATATTCTTATTGAATTGGGTAAGCAGGGCAAAATATTTATTCCTGAGTTAGTTCA
>CAZSDN010000224.1:0-1639 GCA_964605595.1 uncultured Flavobacterium sp.
CAAATCGTTTATCTGCATAGAGAATTGGAAAACTCCCAATTCATCATTATCATCTCGGTTGATAATCGGATATGGATTACGGTGTTCTTCCACATTTTGCAAACCAATAGCAACGGCTTCCCAAAAAGAAACGACCTTGTCATTGTATTTTCCGTTTTCGTCTTTATAAATTAAAGCGTGATGATTTTTGCCTGTAATTGCGTAACCGTTCCTTATTTTTTCTACCTTGCTTTCGTCCGAAACCGTTACAGTTTTCAAAATCATTCCGTTTTTTAATCGGATTGGATTTTCGGTCAAGTTTTTAAATGCTTCTTTGATTTTTCCACCGTTCAGTCTTTCTTCTACTGCCCGTTTACTTTCAGCATCAATAATTTTTCCTATTTGGGCTTCTGTGATATTTTCATTTACGGCAACACGTTTGGTGTTTATCCATTCATAAATAGCGACTTCTTTCAGTTCTGTTTGTTTGTAAACAACAGATTCTTTTTTCAAAGTTTTTGCAGTGAAAGCCATTTTCGGATTGTTGCCAAACTTCACAAGATGATGAGAAAGTATTTTTTTGATCTCAGGGTTTACAACCATTTCGATTTCTTTTACAGAAACTTTATCGCTTAGTTTCATTTTCTTTTCGACAATGCGTTTTACGCGTCCCATAATGGTATCTTCGTGCAGTCTTGCACGCGGAACCCAAGTCGTTTTTGACTCTACATTTTTAGGGGCATTTACATTTTTCGTTAGTACCTTGCTGTTTTCCTTTTTGAAAGAAATCAAAATATTTTCCAAATGTTTTTGTGCTTCCTTACGGATATTCGGTATGGTGCATGTTATGATGTTTCCTTGTTGGTCTGAAAATTCTTTTAGCGAGAACTTTCCGTCCAAAAATTGTTCAATATCTTCAATCTCTTCTTTGCTTAAAGCGTTTCTTTCAAACTGATAAATCTTGTTAAGATTATTGAGCTTGAAAATAATTTTTTGGTCGGTCAGAGCACAAATCAAAGCGTCAACAGCATGATGCCTGTGGTCGTCTCGTTTGCTCCAATCCGAGATAACTTCAAAAGTTTTGGTTTGTCCGTTATTTGTTTTTATGGTTTTTTCTTCAACCTGTCCGATAGCTTTGTATTTATCGAAAGTCAATTCTTGCAACAGATTTTTCAATTCCCATTCATCACGCAGAAAATCCGTAACCTGCCCTGTTGTCGTATAAACATTCGGACAGACGGTTTTCAGCATTTTTACGGCTTCTTTGGCAATGTATTGGGAGTCTTTTTTCATTCGTTCCACAAAATCTGAAGGAATATCTTCGCCTCTGCAAAGCAAATTCTCAAATTTGGATCTTGAAATATTTCCTTTTCCGTCTTTGAATAAATCGTTTACTTTTTCGATATATTCTTGTAATGTTGTTTCACCCTTAGATGCCATAAAATCGTAAGCGGTTCTTTGTCCTTTATCCGAATTGCATTTTCTGTGCGTAATAATATAATTGCTCAATGCATTATTGAAAGAACGAGATTTTGGCAGTATATGCTCGATGTCCGCATTGCCGGTAAGCATATCGGTTGCCTTTATGGGATTGCTACAATACAAGCATCTCTGAGCAGTTTCTTCCCAAAGAATATAACGCGTTACATCTCTTCCGTTC
>CAZSDN010000225.1:0-1243 GCA_964605595.1 uncultured Flavobacterium sp.
TCTTCACCGAAAATACTCCGTTCCAAAGCTCGCAACAGCCGCAAAGCCACGGGACGTTAGCAGCAATTTAACCAAAGTCTATGGAAACAATAAAAAGCATTTTAGAAATTATTAATTATTTATCGGCTCCTATTTTAGTCTTTCTAGCTTATAAGGGATTAGAGCAAATAAAGGTTGCAAGGGAAACGAACAAGATTAATTCAAAGCGTGATGCTTTTAAAATCGCAGCAGAACAATGTAATACTTTTAAAGATATTGTTATTCCTTATGCTGAAAAGCTTTCAAGCGAAATTAAGAAAAAGGATATCAAATTTTTTGAAATGTTTGATGTTAAAATTGAGGGTAATATGCTACAGGTGCAGCCTAAACAAAAGATTCCAGATGAGGAGTATGATAAATTAGAATCATTAAAACATCTAATATCTTTCCACAATAGTTTAGAAGGATATGCGCTATATTTTACTTCGGGAGTAGCGGAAGATGCGATTGGTTTTAACACAACGGGAAAAGCCTTTTGTGACATGGTAGAACAATATTTACCTTTATTAGCTGTAGATTTTAATAGAGGTAATTATAAAAATATTAAAAAGCTATATTTTCATTGGCACAAGAGAATCGAAACAGAGAAAATACTATTGGAAAAAAATGAAATAGAGGAAAAATTAAAGGCAAACAGAACTGTCGATTTCAAATCTATAGGGACATAAAACTGCTGCTAACAGCGGTTTTGCGCTATTGCTGCTTTAAGTTATGAAATTACGTTTTAATTTCCTAATTTCGTTTCGTCCAGCCGAGCGAACTCAGTTCCAATTTCCGCAACAGTCGCAAAGCCACAGGACGTTGTGCGCTATCTTTTTGAACTCCATATTAAAATTGAAATTATGAAAAAAATAAATGTATTATTGATCTTGTCATTCTTGTTTTTATTGTCTTGTAGTGGTTCAGATAATTATAAAGGAAAATGGAAAGCGACTGACAGAAAAGATAAAAAATTTGAAATTGATTTTGAAGCTAAAAAATTTACGGTTAAAGATTCCGCAGGAAATTTTAGCAAATATTCTTACACGCAAAATACTTATAAATATGAGAACTCAATAACAACATATGGAATTCAACTTTCTGATGGGCGAGCATATGAAATTTCCTTTCCTAAAAATGATGATGAAAATATTGCATTACTAAAAGAGCAAAGTGGAAATCTAATTTATGTCATGAGCAGAAAAGAGTTTTTATCATATGAAGA
>CAZSDN010000225.1:1253-1620 GCA_964605595.1 uncultured Flavobacterium sp.
GTTCGATTCTCCCCGACTCCACAAAAACCCCTGTAAAGTATTTATTTTACAGGGGTTTTTATTTTAGTTGACAATTTATTTACAGAAATCTTTTTTAGTTTCCTTTTATTAATAGTTTTTGCTTCTTGATTGAAAGAATCTGTATTAAAAATTCTTCTGCACTATCATTAAACTGGATAAATTTCGTTCGCTCCATTAATTGGAGTTACTTATGATGGGCTGATGGATGCTTTTAGCAATTGAAACAATTCTTTTTAATACTGTTGTGGATGATATTTTCAGTATTCTTGCTGTGCTTCTTATTCCTAAGCCGGTAAACTTCCCCATTTTTGTAGCCTTCCCTCTTTTGAGACAGTTGTTAAATATA
>CAZSDN010000226.1:0-603 GCA_964605595.1 uncultured Flavobacterium sp.
GAATCTACAGAATGCATATCTGATTAGGAATCTACAGAATGTAACTGTAGTTATACAAAATGAACAAGATGAACAGAATCTAAGTGAGAATCTAAAGAATACAAGTGAGAATCTACAGAATGTAAATGAGAATCTACAGAATACAACTAAGAATCTAGACAATGTAAGTAAGAATCTAAAGAATACAAATGAGGATCTACAGAATGTAAGTGGGAATCTAGAGAATGTAAATACAACTATACAAGACAATCCAAATGAAGATGAGTATGTAATCCTAGAAGATAATCCAAGTGAAGATACAATCATAAACCAGAATCCAAGTAAAGACACATCCATGAATCTGAATCTGAATCAAGATACATCCATGAATCTGAATCCGAGTAAAGATACAACCATGAACAAGAATCCGAATCAAGATCTACAAAGTAAGACGGAGATGGCAATCCATCTACAAAGTAAGACAGAGATGACAATCCAGAATCTAGAACTACAGAGTAAAACAGATATGACAATCCGGAATCTTGAACTACAGAATACAAATGCAATCCAACGACTTCGGAAACAAGAAAGCGTTCGTCCTCGTCTTCGTGAACACTTCGTGCC
>CAZSDN010000226.1:613-1600 GCA_964605595.1 uncultured Flavobacterium sp.
CAAGAAAGTACAAACCGGGATCTCAAGAATCAGATCTGGGATCTAGAGAATCAACTTCAGGATCTAGAGAATCAGTTGACAACCTTCAAGACTCAATTTGTTCAATTAACGGAACGATATGCCATCCTTAATGAATTGAATAGGGAATTACAACTGAGGAATGAGGAATTGGAACTAAAGAATGAAGAAGTTGAAGAAGATAACAAACAGAGAGAAAGGAATATTACACCTCTATTAACACTGTTAGATAGTATCTTTAATGAACACTCTTATACAGATCAACAAGAGACAGTTGTTACAAAAGATTAACAAGAGACACTTGATTATAAAAGATAGCAATCCGAATGAATAGTCTCTATTCATTGGTCTTCTCCATATGGATTTGAACTAAAGATTGATAACATGGAAGTGTAAACTTAGATTATATAACATGGAATATAGAACATGCAACTTAGATTGTATAACATGGAAGTCAAATTCAGATGTATAACATGGAAGTGTAACATGAAAGTGTAACATAAAAGGATAACTTAAAGTTACATTAGAGATTGTAACATGGAAGTATGACTTTAAAGTGTGACTTAGAAGTCTAACTTAAAGATTCAATCAAGAATTCTAATCAAGAAGTGCAACTTAGAAGTCTAACCTAGAAGTTTACCATAGAAGTACAACTCAAAAGTGTAACACAAAAGTCTAATCAAGAAGTGTAACTAAGAACTGCAACTAAGAACTGCAATTAAGAAGTACAACGAAGAACTATATAACATGAAAGTCTAACTCAATAATCAGATTGCTGAATTCAGATGCAACATTGGAGATATAATCGAATAACCAGATGCAACATTAAAGGTAGAATTGAATAACCGAATCAATATGGAGGTACAATTGAATAATTAGAATATTGAATCATTCCCTCTTTTTTTTTGTTTTTGTTTTTGTTTTTTGATTTCATATACATTTACTTTGTATTCATTTTATATTTATATG
>CAZSDN010000227.1:0-1598 GCA_964605595.1 uncultured Flavobacterium sp.
CAACAGCGGTTTTGCGCTATTGCTGCTTTAAGTTATGAAATTACGTTTTTATTTCCTAATTTCGCTTTAGTCCAGCCGAGCGAACTCAGTTCCAATTTCCGCAACAGTCGCAAAGCCACAGGACGTTGTGCGAAAGCATAACATTGTCCATAGTTGTAGATAACTTATAAAGTTGTACATTTATAAAAAATTTTCTCATGAAAGACTATAAATCAATAATCACAATCGAACCCGGAAAGCGCGGTGGGAAACCTACCATAAGAGGAATGAGAATTAGCGTTAGTGACATTCTAAATTGGTTAGCTTCTGGGATGACTATTCCTGAAATTCTTTCAGATTTCGACGAACTAACACAAGAAGATATTTTTGCAGCTTTGAGTTACGCTGCCGATAGAGAAAATAAAATCTATCAAATTGCAGTATGAAACTACTTTTTGATCAAAACATATCGCATAGGATTTTAAAATCTGTTGCCGATGAGTTTTTAGGTTCAACAACTGTAAAAAGTGAAAAACTTGTCGATAGTTCAGATAAATCTATTTGGGAATTTGCAAGAAAGACAAATTATATAATAGTAACACAGGATTCAGATTTTAATGATTTGAATTCTTTATACGGCTTTCCTCCGAAAATAATTTGGATCAGAACGGGAAATCTTCGAACTGAAGAATTAGCAAATATTTTAAATACTCATATTACAGAAATTAAAGATTTTGTGAACAATCCGGATTATGGTTGTTTTGAAATTTTAGCAATCAGAAAATAATGCCATCGCACAACAGCGGTTTTGCGCTATTGCTCGGAATAAAATCGCCGCACGATTTTATTCCAAAATTTCTTTTTATCTTCACCGAAAATACTCAGTTCCAAAGCCCGCAACAGCCGCAAAGCCACGGGACGTTGTGCGAAAGTTTAACGGAACGATAGAATTCCAATTTGAAATATTTTGTACTTTTGACTTATTAAACTTGCATTATGAATATCGAATTAAACATACTAAACAAGAAACTGGAATTGATCCAATGGTTGTCCACCGTTGAAGATTCAACTATTTTAGAAAAAATAATGGATTTAAGGAAGCGCGAAAACAAAGATTGGTGGAATTCTATTTCTGAAAATCAGAGAGATTCTATTGAGCAAGGTCTTAAAGATGCAGAATCTGGAAAATTAAATCCACACTCAAGCGCAAGAAACCTATATGGAAAATGGTTATAGAATTTTTTGGACCGATCACGCTTTAGCCGAACTAGAAAAGACAATCGAATTTCTTGAAGAAAATTGGACTGAAAAAGAGTTGCGAAATCTTGCTATAAAACTAGATGAAATTTTAAGTCTTATTTCTCAAAATCCGTATTTGTTTCAAGTTTCTGAAATTAAAAAAGATATTAGAAGAGTCGTTGTTTTAAAACATAACACTCTTTATTATAGATTTGTATCGAACCAGATTGAAATAATTTCCTTTTTCTCGAACCGTCAAAGTCCAAATAAAAGGAAGCTAAAATAATCAAACCTTCGCACAACAGCGGTTTTGCGCTATTGCTGCTGTTTAAGTCACCGGGCGATTTTTCTCCAAAAAATCTATTATCTTAGCCGAACGT
>CAZSDN010000228.1:0-1585 GCA_964605595.1 uncultured Flavobacterium sp.
TAATTGCGGGTAATTACCAGACTCAATTGCCTTCACTGTTTTCACCACCAAAGCACCGCCTTTGTTCATCAGGCGTTCGTAAAGTGAACCAACATTATCATCTTCATGTATTGGCTCTCTTTCCTGAAAAATTACGTTTCCTGTATCTATTTCATGTTTCAGAAAGAAAGTTGTAATACCACTCTCCTTTTCACCATTAATAATGGCCCAGTTAATCGGTGCTGCGCCACGGTAAGCCGGCAACAACGAAGCATGTAAATTAAAAGTACCTAAGCGAGGCATATCCCAAACTACTTCAGGCAACATCCTGAAAGCTACAACAATCTGCAAGTCTGCTTTATAAGTAGCCAATTCTTCAATAAATGCCGGATCTTTCAGGCTGGTTGGCTGTAATACAGGTATACCCAGTTCTACAGCCTTTACTTTTACCGGTGACTGGTTAATCTGCTGCCCGCGTCCAGATGGTTTATCAGGGGCTGTAATTACTGCTACAATATTACAACCTGCTTTTGCCAAAGCATCCAGACTGGCTACGGCAAATTCAGGTGTACCCATATATATAATCCTCAGTGAATCACTCATTATTCAAAATCTGTGTATAAAAGGTATTTCTTTCTTTTCTCTTTAAACGCGATCAAATCTGCCTGCCAGCTTTTTCTGATCTCTTTTTCTGATTTTCCGGCCTTAACCTGCCATTGAAAAGTAGCATTGCCAGAAAGTGTATTAAAGAAGTTATTTGTCAGAAAAAACTTTGAAGTATCAGACTTTTTATAAAAATCTAACAGATAAGAGATATTCAAACCTTCTTCAATTTTCTGAGTCCTGAAATCTACACCGTAACATGTAACACCCTCATGAGGTGGTTTTGTAGCAACACCGGCAATTGTTTGGGGGGTAAAAGAGAATGTACCGAATTTTTTATCAGGATAACCTAATACCTGAAAAGGAAACTCTGTTCCACGCCCCATGCTTATATTTGTACCTTCAAAAAGACCTAAAGACGGATACAGACGAACCGAAAGATCGTTTGGTAAATTTGGTGAAGGACGTACTGGTAATACATAACGGCTATTATGTGTATAATCCGTCATTTTAATAACCTTTATTTCACACTGTTTGCCATCAGCGAGCCATTTTTCTCCATTAATCATTTGGGCATACTCCCCGACAGTCATGCCATGCACCAAAGGCACAGGGTGCATGCCTACAAAAGATTTGTACTTCCTATCCAAAACAGGGCCGTCAATATAATGTCCGTTTGGATTGGGACGATCCAAAACAATTACTTTTTTATTGTTTTCCGCCGCCGATTCCATAATATAATGTAAGGTTGAAATATAGGTGTAAAACCTGGCACCAACATCTCCTCCTAGCTTCCCGTATCCAAACGGATGATACCAGCCCGAGGGAAGACTACTCGGGTTGACCCAAATAGAAAGAGTGCGCGGACTGGTGCCGTAGGGTAGCGTAGCCGAATCAAACTGAGCGTATTGCGAACCATTACCCGTTAATGACGACTTGGTAGCACTCGGCTGATACGCCACCCGCCAATCATTACCATCGGGGCGGGTTTGGCCGGTGTTGA
>CAZSDN010000229.1:0-1584 GCA_964605595.1 uncultured Flavobacterium sp.
ATAATTGGTATTTTACAGCAAAGTTTATAAAAAGCCACCTCGTTTTCTGTGTAATTTTTATTGGGAATTTTTAATTCCCAAATAGTTCCTAAACTCGAAATTGAATTATAAAAAAATAATATTTGTTCATAATTGGATAAATGTGCTCTTAAAGTCTTAGCATAAAAATACTTTTCTGAATAGCTTAGTTTTTTCTGTGAGTTTATATAATTATAAGTCTGAAAGAGGTGTCTGAAATAATGACCCAACATAAATTGATAACCAATATTAATATTATGGGTATCACTTTCTTCTGGAAAGCTTTTCCGTAATTCTGGTATATATTCCAATGTCTTTGTCATAAGATCACTACAACTTGTAAATGTGCAAACCTTATTTTTTAACTCTTCATTATGTTCAATGTTTAAGCCAAAAAATGCAATTAAATAAACTACATTTAATTTCTCATGAGGCAAAAATTCAGATGTGATTTCTTCATCTTCAAGCATTTTGGTTTCACATTCAGTTACTTTATCGTATAGAATTTTGATTTCTTCTGTAATAGTCTTAAATATTAATCTTCCACCAGGATAACTATTACATATTTCACTGACATTTTCTCGATGAAATTTTACTAAGTCAAATATTTTTGCTTCAATCTGAACCTTTTCACTTCCTCTTAATGTTTCAACTAGGAGAAGAACACCAACTAGAGAAAAAATGGTTCCAAGTACTCCGCCCATGATATCTCCAAATTGTCCCCAAACGGCAGGCTCTATTTTTATTTTGTCTTCTTGCAAGTAATCACTATGGAAATAAAACATCCATAGAATATAAATCAAAAGTGGAATTCCTGTAATTAAGAGTATTTTTGATAATCTTTTCATTCGTGTTTTGAATTGTGGGTTTCAACAGCATTACACATAACGTCCTGTGGCTTTGCGACTGTTGCGGAAATCGAAGCTGAGTACGTTCGGCTAAGATAAAGATTTTTTGAAGAAAAATCGCCCGGCGGGTTAAACAGCAGCAATAGCGCAAAACCGCTGTTAGCTGTTGTTGCTAATTGTCCCACAAACCACTACTTTCAACAATTTCCCATTTCTCATTATTTTTTTTCAATATAGTGTAATATGCACTCGAACATACATAAACAGTTTGAACATATGCGGTATTTTTATCGAGGGAAAAAATTGGGATTGATATATAACAAGTGATGAATTTGCTTAAATTGCTTTTTGAACTTTGAACAAAATAGTTTGTAAAATGAGCATCAAGTGTAAAACTTGTTAAATCCCTATTTTGAGATTTGAAATATTCGTAATCTTTAGAAGAAAAAACATATTTATTTTTTACTTTTATCTCCTTCAAAATTTTTAACGAAACATGTTTTCTAGATGATAAAGGCCTTTTTTGGTCTTTTGTGAATTCTATATTTACTTTATCAAGTGTAGAGTTTAATGAAATCAATTTATTTTTTAACATGTCGTCATTTTCTATAATTAGATTTACAATTTCATTTATTTCATTCACTCTTGAAGTTGTTTTTTTACAACCGAAAAATGATAAAATAATAAATGTAATTAATGATATTTTTTTTAGTTCCAT
>CAZSDN010000230.1:0-1575 GCA_964605595.1 uncultured Flavobacterium sp.
GACGGAGAAAATATCGATAGAGCATTAAAGCGCTATAAAAGAAAATTTGATAAAACCGGAACTGTTCGTCAGTTGCGTGCGCGTCAGGCTTTCATCAAACCTTCTGTTACAAATAGAATGAAGATCCAAAAAGCGGCTTACATTCAAACTTTGAGAGACAGCCTGGAGAGTTAATATAACTTTCTTTTAAAATATACCGTTAGTCATTAAAAGGTTTTTTACTTTTGATGCTAACGGTTTTTTTTATGGAAAAAATTAAAGAAGCTTTTCGGGATTATTTGCAAAAGGAGAAAAATTATTCGCCGCATACGATTTTGGCGTATTGGGATGATTTGGAATCGTTTGAAAATTTTTTGCTTCAGGATTTTGAACAGGAAGATTTGGCGGATGTGAATTACAGCCAGATTCGGAGCTGGATCGTATCGCTGGTTGATGCGGGGATTTCGAATACTTCGGTTAACCGGAAGGTTTCGTCGCTGAAATCGTTTTATAGATTTCTTTTGAAAACGAAGCAAATCGAAATAAATCCGCTTTTAAAGCATAAGGCATTGAAAACGCCGAAGAAATTGCAGATTCCGTTTTCGGAAAAAGAAGTCGCCCGGGTTTTGAACGGTATTCAGTATCCGGAAGGTTTTGAAGGCATTCGTGACAAACTGATTATTGATTTGTTTTATACGACGGGGATCAGGCGAACGGAATTGATCCATCTGAAAATGCAAAATGTCGATTTTTCAAATAATACATTAAAGGTTTTGGGGAAAAGAAATAAGGAAAGAGTGTTGCCGGTATTGCCAATTATTTCCGAACAGTTTCATATGTATATAAAGGAACGGTCTGGTTTGGAGGATGTTAAGGATGTGGATTTTTTCTTCCTTACGTTAAAAGGTATTAAAATGAGTGATTCGCTTGTGTATCGATTAATAAATACCTACTTTAGTAATGTCTCAGAAAAGGTAAAAAAAAGCCCTCATATTTTGCGGCATACCTTTGCGACGCATCTCCTCAATAATGGGGCGGATCTGAATTCTGTAAAGGAATTATTGGGACATTCCAGTTTGGCATCCACGCAGATTTATACGCATAACAGTCTGGCGGAGTTAAAAAAAGTGTATGGTAATGCGCATCCGAGGAATCAAAAGTAATTCTGATATGTATAACTAATTTAAAATTTCGATTATGAAGGTAAATGTTCACGCAGTTAATTTTAATGTTGACAGGAAATTAGTAGATTTTGTTCAGGATAGAATGAATAAGCTCGAAAAATATTATGACAAAGTAGTCGCATCAGACGTTTATTTGAAGCTTGATAATACCAGTGATAAGGAAAATAAAATCGTAGAGATTAAAATTCACGTTCCCGGAGATGATTTTCTGGTAAAGAAACAGTGTAAGACTTTTGAAGAAGCTGTTGAGCAGGCTTCAGAATCTTTAGAGCGTTTATTAGTAAAAAGAAAAGAAAAAATAAGAACACATATTTGATGAAATTTTTTTTATAAAATGTTTTGTTTTAAAAAACAAAAAGACATACATTTGCAGTCCGTTAGAAATAGCGGACTTTTTTATTATTCGCCGGTG
>CAZSDN010000231.1:0-1567 GCA_964605595.1 uncultured Flavobacterium sp.
CACGAGCCCGGCGTCCTCGAGCACCCGGAGGTGCTTGGACACGGCCTGGATCGACACGTCGTAGGGCTCAGCCAGCTCCGAGACGGTGGCGTCGCCGCTGGCGAGCCGAGCGACCAGGTCCCGACGGGTGGGGTCGGCCAGCGCCGAGAAGACCCGGGAGAGCGGATCAGCGGCCACGAGCGGGTCCTTCCTTCGATCGCTTCATCAACCGATTGGTTGATGAAAGGAAGGTACGCCGGATCGACGTTGTTGTCAACCGATTGGTTGAGTAATGACTCCACTTGTTGGCGCCTCATGGGTCGCAAGAGGTTGCACCTGGTATCCACAACGTGTTGCCTATCGCTATGCCAGCCACCACACTTGTGTCCATGCCGCAGATCGTCGTCCGAGTCGATGCCTCCCTCGCTTCCGGGCTCGACGAGCTCGTCGCCAACGGAACGGTCGCCAGCCGGTCGCAAGGCGTCCGCGTCGCGCTCGAACAGTTCATCGACGAACACCGCCGCGCCGAGATCGGACGCCAGATCGTCGAGGGCTACCTCCGCATGCCCCAGACAGAAGAGGAGCTCCGCTGGGCCGAGGTGGCCACCACCGCGATGATCGAGGAGGAGCCGTGGTGATGCCGTTGCAGGGCGACGTCTGGTGGGCGGACCTCGAGGGCGACAAGCGCCGACCCGTCCTCATCGTCACTCGTTCGAAGGCCATTCCCGTCCTGCACACGATCGTGGCGGCACCGATCACACGGACGATCCGCGGCATTCCCACCGAGGTCGCGCTTGGACACGAGCAAGGCCTGAGCGTTCCGTCCGTGGCGTCGTTCGACAACCTGCTGCCCGTTCCACGTCACGTGCTGATCGAGCGCGCCGGCGAGCTGTCGATCGATCAACGAGACGAGATCTGCCGGGCGATGCGGGCACTCGCCGACTGCTGACCGCGTCCGCGCCTGGCTACGGGTAGAACGGGCGGCATGGGTACGCACGAGGTGTTCAACCAGTCGATCCCGCTCGAAGGGCACGATGCGGCCGGGCTGGACGTGGCTCTGCTCGAGGGGGTCGAGCGCGAGGGCGGCGGCGCGCACCTCGATGACCTGCACCGGGTCGGTCGGCTCGCCGGCGAACCCGAGTGGATCCACAAGGGCGAGCTGGCCAACCAGTTCCCGCCGGTGTTCAAGCCCTACGACCGGTTCGGCCACCGCGTCGACGAGGTCGAGTACCACCCCGCCTACCACGACCTCATGACCGTCGCCGTCCGCGAGGGCCTCGCCGGCGGCCCTTGGGCCGATGACCGACCCGGTGCTCACGTGGGCCGAGCCGCCAAGTTCGCGGTGTGGACGCAGGTCGAAGCCGGCCACGGCTGCCCGATCTCGATGACGTACTCGATCGTCCCCGCGCTACGGGCCGAACCGTCGCTCAACGAGGTGTGGGAGCCGCTGCTCACCTCCCGCACCTACGACCCGACCCAGGGTCCCGCGGCCGGCAAGTCCGGCGCGATCGCGGGCATGGCGATGACCGAGAAGCAGGGCGGCTCGGACGTGCGGGCCAACACCACCCGCGCCGTCGCCACGACCTCG
>CAZSDN010000232.1:0-1555 GCA_964605595.1 uncultured Flavobacterium sp.
CCGAAAATACTCAGTTCCAGAACTCGCAACAGCCGCAAAGCCACGGGACGTTACCTGCTATATTACCAAAAATGAGCGAAAAATACAGTACTATAAATAATGATTATCCTGAATTTGAAAAATATTTAAATGATTTAGATATTCTGTCGAAATATGATTTTTCGAAATTGGATTATAATCAAATTTATAATAAGTTTCATGATTTTGCATTAAATATTCCAGTTCTTGGTGCTTCGCTCGATATTAAAACAAATGGTTTTAAATTATTTAGAGCAAGAGCCGCAAAAACTATTTCTGAATTTGAGGATAAAACTATAATCCAAACGTTTTCTTTTCCTCCATCAAATGTTTGTAAACATAATGGCCGAGCAAACATTAAAAACAAGTCAGTTTTCTATTGTACTGATGATATTATTCCAGCTTTAAAGGAAAGTAATATTGAAATCAATGATGAAGTGTATTTAAGCATTTGGAACTATAACTCAAAAAGAAATCTTTCATATGTTTGTTGCTTACCTGAAAAATTGCCTAAAAATAATTCTTGGGAAGAATACGGAAAATATCATCATAATTTTTTAATTGAAAAGCAGCAAAATGTTAATCTAGAATTACTTAAGTATAAAGTTGAATTGAGAAATTTTATAACTGATAAGTTTATGAATGAGGAATATCCTTATTCTATAACATCCATGCTCTCAAATGAATATTTATACGAAAACGGCTTTGATATGATCACGTATCCGAGTGCCAAAACTTTTCAAGGTTATACAAACTTTGCAATTCATCCAAACGTAGTATTAAATCATCTAAATTTAGAAATAGTATTTCAGATTATTATTTTAGATATCGACGAACAACAAATTAAATTCAAAGTAAAATCCATTGGACATTTGGAAAATGATAAAATTGATTGGAGAAAATCTAATGATCAAGTTGTAGAAAAATATTTGAGGGCAAATAAATACAGCAGGTAACAGCGGTTTTGCGCTATTTCTGCTGTTTAAGGCACCGGGCGATTTTTCTTCAAAAAATCTTTATCTTAGCCGAACGTACTCTGCTCCAAAGCCCGCAACAGACGCAAAGCCACGGGACGTTACCTGCCATTGATGACACAACTATCAAACAATAACCAAATGAAACCTAAATTCCGTTTATTATTTTACGTATTTCTGTTTGTAATTTATTATTTTCTCATTAGTGGTATTCTCTGGTTAGATCATGAACTTGATATTAATAATTTTTATATTTCTATTGGCATTTCTTTCTCAATCATTAATTGCATTGTCAGTTATTATCTTTTGAAAATGAACATTCTTTATGACTTATTGATTGGAATAGCGATTTCATTCTTAGCGTTACAACTTTGTTTTTGGATTGGTAATTTTGAACCTTTTCCAAGCATAGATCCATACGGAATTGTAACAGCAATCGTGAGTAATATATTATTGTCAATATCATTTTTAGAAATTACTTTTCGAGTTAAACATAATTTCAACGGCAGGTAACAGCGGTTTTGCGCTATTGCTTCGGAATAAAATCGCCACACGATTTTATT
>CAZSDN010000233.1:0-1549 GCA_964605595.1 uncultured Flavobacterium sp.
CGGCTTTGAAATTGACAAAGAAAATCTAAAGTTTTTCCACAAAATTTCTGCAAAGAAATTCGCCAATCTAATTCTAAAATCTTTCCCTAAAGTTTTAGACAAGAAATTCAATAAAATTTGGTAAAATGAAACTCAAGATTTTAAAATTTCGATTTACTACGAATTTCAAACGCTCTCGCATAACGTCCCGTGGCTTTGCGACTGTTGCGGGCTTTGGAACTGAGTATTTTCGGTGAAGATAAAAAGAAATTTTGGAATTAAATCGTGTAGCGTTTTATTCCGAGCAATAGCGCAAAACCGCTGTTATAAGCAGGAATTATATCAATTTTTTGTTTGTAAATACTTCAATGATTTTACAACGTTTGGAATGTTGTCGACCTGCGATTCTGTCCAAAAATATTTTGAAGGATAATCAGAGTTATTCATAATGACAGAAAAAACCTGCGTCTTATTCATGATTTCAAATTTCAACATAAGTTCTTTACAATTGAAAATATATTTTACAGTTTTCTTTTTTCCAGCAGAATCTTTCAGATTTGGTATCACATAGTTTTCAAACCATATTACTAAATCCGAGATTTCGTCCAAACCTATCCATGCAGTCTCTTTTGCCCAAATGTTACTCATACCTTGTTGACCAATTATAAATCGACTTTCTATTTGCATACCATTCATTTTGTTATTGCTTTTTAAATCAATAATTTGGCAAGGATAAAATTCTGCAGACTCTCCTAATCCAGACTTGAAGCTAGCTTTTTCTGTTTCGTCCATATTAATTTGACCATACGAAGACCGTTCTATGAATTGTGAAGGTTCCGAAAGTTTAGTTTGAGCGTTTGAAAAACAGGAAAACAATAAAAGAAAAAGTAAAAATCTCATAATTATAGTTTTTAAAGTGTTATATAAAAAGTAAAAATTCTATTAAAAGTTCTGCGGTATTCTTGCTTATAACGTCCTGTGGCTTTGCGACTGTTGCGGAAATTGAAACTGAGTTCGCTCGGCTGGACTAGACGAAATTAGGAAATAAAAATGTAATTTCATAACTTAAAGCAGCAATAGCGCAAAACCGCTGTTAGCTGCTGGTTTCTATTTCATTTTGATCAACTTACCTTTTCCGATTGCTATATCTAAATAATCATATTTGCCGTTTGTATTATAGATTCCAAACTTAATCGTATCCTTACTAATTTCCTCATTTCTTATTCCTAGAATTAGTGGCGAACTAAATTTGCTTTTAAGATAGACCGTGTTTTTTGAGTATTCAATTTGTCCATTGTGCGGTAGAAACTTATACTGCTCAAACTTGTATTCTACATCTTTGAAAGTAATGTAACCATCGCTATATGTTCCGTAAGTTCCATCAAACTCGATTTTATATCTTCCACTTAACTTTAAGTCTTTTACAGGAAATATAAAAACGTTTATAAATAACAAAAGTAAAATTTTTCTCATAACGTCATTTAAACTTGTAGCTAACGTCCCGTGGCTTTGCGGCTGTTGCGGGTTCTGGAACGGAGTATTTTCGGTGAAGATAAAAAGAAATTTTGGA
>CAZSDN010000234.1:0-1532 GCA_964605595.1 uncultured Flavobacterium sp.
TATCCGTATTCATTATCGTACCATGAAACGATTTTGAAGAACGTTGAATTTAACCCGATTCCGGCTTTTGCATCGATGATTGATGTACGTGAATCAGAGATAAAATCCTGAGAAACCACGTCGTCTTCAGTATAACCGATAATGCCCTGGTATTCGTTTTCGGAAGCTTTTTTCAAAACCGCCATAATTTCTTCGTAAGAAGTTTCTTTGGCTAATTTTACGGTTAAATCTACCGCAGAAACATCAATGGTTGGAACACGGAAAGACATACCTGTTAATTTTCCGTTCAACGATGGAATTACTTTTCCAACCGCTTTTGCAGCACCCGTTGAGGATGGAATGATGTTAACGCTTGCTGCGCGCCCGCCTCTCCAGTCTTTTTTTGATGGTCCGTCGGCAACCATTTGGGTAGATGTTGAAGCGTGAACTGTTGTCATCAAACCTTCTACAATCCCGAAACTGTCATTCAGCACTTTTGCAAGCGGCGCAAGGCAGTTTGTTGTACAGGATGCGTTTGAAATTATCTTGTCGGATGCTTTCACTTCTGTATGGTTTACGCCCATTACAAACATTGGCGCATCGGCCGAAGGAGATGAAATGACTACTTTTTTAGCGCCTCCGCGGATGTGGGCATCAGCAGTTTCAAGCGTGGTGAAAATCCCGGTACATTCTGCAACAACGTCTACTCCTACTTCGTCCCATTTTAAGGTTGCGGGATCCTTTTCGGCGGTCGTGCGGATGTGCTTATCGTTTACGAAAAGTTTGCCGTCTTTGACTTCGACTTTTCCTGCGAAACGTCCGTGCACTGAATCGTATTTTAAAAGGTAAGCCAAATGATCTACATCAAGCAAATCGTTGATAGCAACCACTTCTACGTTATCTCTGTTAAAGGTTTCCCTGAATACGATTCTTCCGATTCTCCCGAAACCATTAATTCCTAATTTTACTTTTGACATTTTAATTATTGTTTATTATTTGTATTGCAATTATGTTGACATAATATCGGAAACGCGGAGCAATTCCCTGTCAATTTCACTTTTTCCTTTGATTGCTTGCTCTAATGGCGTCAGCGCGATTTTATCTTCAAGCACGCCTACCATGTAATTTGATTTTCCTTCAAGAATTGATTCAACTGCTTTCACTCCAAGGCGGCTGGCCAAAACGCGATCATAGCATGAAGGTGCGCCTCCGCGTTGCATGTGCCCGAGAACAGAAACACGGACGTCATATTCAGGAAGGTTCTCTTCTACGTAATCTTTGAGTTCGAAAACATTTTTGCCCATTTTATCACCTTCGGCAATGACTACAATACTTGATGATTTTCCCGAAGCCTTGCTTTTTTTCAATGAATCCAGTAAACGGTCAAGCCCTAGATCTTCTTCAGGAATAAGGATTTCCTCTGCTCCTGCTCCGATTCCGGCGTTAAGCGCGATATGTCCGGCATCGCGCCCCATAACTTCCACAAAAAAAAGGCGGTTGTGCGAACTTGCCGTATCACGGATTTTATCAATTGCGTCAACAACCGTATTGAG
>CAZSDN010000235.1:0-1518 GCA_964605595.1 uncultured Flavobacterium sp.
CACCTAATTTGTCTACGATAATCGCTTTTACTCTTGATGCAATGTCTGACATAATCTTTAATTTTAAAATTTAAATTGTTGGCAAAAATAAAAAACTTTATTTTAAAACCACGTTTTAGTTAATAAATATGACCACTAATTTAGAAAAAATATTTAATAAAGGCTTCACAATTTGGTTTAATATCATTTATTATTCTTTTTTTTGCGTAATAAATTAAGGCCTAAAATGAAAAATATCCTACTGTTTGCTTCCGGTTCAGGGACGAATGCTGAAAATATCATTTCGCATTTCCAAAATTCAGGTTTTGCAAAAGTGGCTTGTATCTTCACCAATAATCCGAATGCCGGCGTAATCGAAAGAGCAAAAAAGCGTAATGTTCCCGTTATGGTTTTCTCGAAAGAAGAACTCACTACAGAAGGTTTTTTCACTAAAGTAAATTCATTCAATCCTGATTTGATTGTCCTGGCCGGATTCCTTCTGAAGTTTCCGGACAACCTAATTAAATCTTATCCGAACAAAATCATCAATATCCATCCGGCTTTACTTCCAAAATACGGAGGAAAAGGAATGTACGGAATGAATGTCCACCGCGCTATATATAATAATAAGGAGAAAGAAACCGGGATTTCGGTTCATTTCGTGAACGAACATTATGATGAAGGCGGAATCATTTTCCAGCAAGATGTCGCTATCTATGATTGCGCTTCCGCAGAAGAAATCGCGGTAAAAATCCACGAACTGGAACAGAAATATTTTCCTAAAGTAATTGAGAGGTTACTGGAGATTTCTCCTATTTCGGAATGACAAACGCAAAACCAATACCTAAGACCCAAAACCCAAAAATGAGCCACCAAGTCCATATTTATACCGACGGCGCAGCCAAAGGAAATCCCGGAAACGGCGGTTATGGCGTAGTGATGGAATTGGTTGGTACAAATTATAAAAAGGAATTTTATGAAGGCTTCCGTTTGACGACAAACAACAGGATGGAACTTTTGGCGGTTATAGTCGGACTTGAGAAACTTACTAAACCAAATATGAAAGTTCTGGTTGTTTCGGATTCAAAATACGTAATCGATTCAGTTGTAAAAAAATGGGTTTTCGGCTGGGAAAAGAAAGGTTTTTCCGGAAAAAAAAATCCTGATCTATGGATGCGTTTCCTCAAAATTTACCGTAAGCACCATGTTGATTTTCAATGGATAAAAGGCCATAATAATCATCCGCAAAACGAGCGTTGCGATGAATTGGCGGTGATGGCATCAATGCAGCCGAAATTATCGGTTGATGCTTTTTATGAAAATGAAGGATCAAAACTGCTTTGATTTTTAGCTCAAAATTTCTTTCGTCTTTCGACTTTGCAACTTTAAGACTTATGCGTATCTTTGCCCCTTAATTCGAAATCCAGAAAATGAATAAATTACTGATCGTCGGTACTGTTGCTTTCGACGCTATTGAAACCCCATTCGGGAAAACTGACAAAATTTTAGGCGGAGCCGGGACTTACATTGGTTTGTCTG
>CAZSDN010000236.1:0-1516 GCA_964605595.1 uncultured Flavobacterium sp.
TTTGAAAGTCGAGAACCTCCCCAAAGTCTCCAATTATTTCTCATCCACATTCCGAAACCGAAATGCACTTTACCTGCAAATTCTTTTTCCTCCCAATTTTGTACTTTAATTTTTGTACTGTCATTCCAAAATGAGTTTATTTGAACAAAGCAATCTTCTAAATCTTTAGGAATATAAATACCATTAATAGTGTCTGTTGTAAATTTTATTTTGTCTCTTTCTTCCGCATTTTTCTGCTTTAATAAAAACATATTTATTATTTCCTTATCGTTGATTATCCCATTTTTCAAATATTGTCTGAACGAATAGAGCAATACCTCTGAATGATAATCAAAAATTCCGTTATTCTCTAAATATTTAGTGATTTTGGGATTACCGTTTTCATCACTTGTCCAATTGAATATTGTCTTATAATTTTTGTAAGGTTCGTTTTTGGCGAACGGATATACTGAATAAATAAGACTGTCCTCGTGAATAGTTTTAATCTCATTTTTCACATTGTCTGAGCAATCCTTGTCCAAATATTTTACAGCCTGCCTTAAATTTTTTGGAAATTTGTTTTGTCCAAATAAATTTAGAGACGTCAGAATTGTTAGTGTAAATATTTGTAGTAGGGTTCTCATAGCATTGTGCATAATGTCCCGTGGCTTTGCGGCTGTTGCGAGCTTTGGAACGGAGTATTTTCGGTGAAGATAAAAAGAAATTTTGGAAATAAAATCGTGCGGCGATTTTATTGCGAGCAATAGCGCAAAACCGCTGTTGTGCGACGTTTTTACTTTATTCCAAATTTCACTTGATATGAAAAACTAATTTTTATTTTCCGAAACTCTACATTTTCATAACTGCTATCTTCACGCAAAACTACATTTGATTTACTTAAATATGCTCTTGAATTAGTATTTTCAATGATTTCTAACGGCTTATCCAACTCTTCTCCAATACTGACCAATAAATATTCTGCTTTGGCTTTTGCGGCTTGCAATGCTGAGATACGCACCTCTTTTCGGTATTCTTCAATTCTAGAATGCTCTAAACCACTAATAGTTGCTTCTTTTATATTAGCATTCCAGAGTTCATCAAATAGTTTAGATATTTGTTCAGCACTAGTCAGCTTTACGCTATATTCTTTCTTTTGTTCAAAACCAGTTTCTTTCCTCTTGTACGTTGTAATTTCAGAGTTCAAATCTGCTAATCTTATATTTTTTTGATCAACATTAATTTTTTTCAATATTGCAAAGAGCGCAGTTTCTTGCTCGGGGATTGTATATTTTTTATTTCCGTTAGATTTTTCGCTGAGTATAATTGAAGTATAGATTATATCAGGGACAACTTCCTTTTGCGCAGTTCCAGTAACTTCAATAAAAGACTTTAAAGATTTATTCTCTAGAATTTGAGCATTAATTTTTAGAGAAATCAAAAGGATAAGAAAAAAAATATTTGTTTTCATAGTAAATGTTTATCGGGTTTTCGTTCTAAAATGTCGCACAACGTCCCGTGGCTTTGCGGCTGTTGCGGG
>CAZSDN010000237.1:0-1192 GCA_964605595.1 uncultured Flavobacterium sp.
TATTTTGTACTAATGTTTTTCGTGAGCTTCTTTATCAATAAATCTCTGAAAGTTCCCTACGACAAAAACGCATCAATCGCATTTACAGCAACAGGAAATAATTTTGAACTGGCAATAGCTGTAGCAATTTCCATATTTGGTATTCATTCGCCACAGGCGTTTGTTGGCGTTATTGGTCCATTGGTAGAAGTTTCTGTACTGATACTGTTAGTAAGAGCGAGTTTGTGGCTAAAGGAAAAGTACCACCAATAGAGAAAATATTGTTTATAAAAAATTGGACAATAAGCTATGCAACCAATACTAAAATTTCTTGACCGTTTCCTGACATGGAAATGGTAGTAGGTATAGGATTAGGGTATTGCTGACCGGATTGCAAAGGCCCACGTAAAACGCAAGGGGCTTTCGTTTATATGGGCTTTCTCAGCTATCCGGCTAAATGTTAGCGGTTCGGGCGTTATGATTTTTTAACTTTTGGCTGTTCCAAGTTTCATTCTCAACAAAGGATATTCTTTTCCTTGGTCATCTCTATCTGTCCGCTCGTATGTTTTGAAACCGAGTTTTTCGTAAAACTTAACCGCATTTGTGTTTTGTTCATTTACGTCTACTTTATCGGCTTTTAATTCTGAAAAAGCAAAGTCGGCCAGCTTTCTTCCGAGACCTTTTCCGATATATTCAGGCGAAAAGAAAAGCATTTCTATTTTTCGTTCAGCCAGACCAATAAAACCTACTATTTCGTCATTTTGTTTTAGGCAATACACTTCAAAATCATTAAAATTGAAAGCCTGTACAAATTGTTTGATTTCTTCAAAGTCGGTCGGATTTAGAAAGTCGTGAGTCGCCAATACAGATTTTTCCCAAACATTAAGAATTTGTACTCTGTCTTTATCTGTATATTTTTCTATTTTAAAATTTTGATTTGTTGTTGTTTGATCCATGTCCTTTCTTTCGGTCATTCTTTAATTTTTATTGTTCCGCTCTTATATAATTCCAAGGCTTTTTGCAAAATGTCCTCAATTGTCTTTATGGGTAAATCTTGGTTTGGATTAACTCTAAAAATCTTCATTCTTGTCCGGTCGCCTTCTTCCAATTCGGGGTGGTCAAGGTATTTTCCTTCTACCATTAGAATATAAGGTTGGTCTGTCTTTTTATCTGTCCACAAATAGCAAAACATTTTTTTCTTATAGCAGAAGCA
>CAZSDN010000237.1:1202-1504 GCA_964605595.1 uncultured Flavobacterium sp.
CAGAAGCAGGGCATTCCCCACTTCTGCGTTTCAGTAATATTTGTGTCCTGTTTAAGAATAATTGCCCGTAATGCAAGTAGGCAACTCTTGTCGGGTTCTTCCTTATTCAGATAGTAATTATGCAGTTGCTCAACCATTTTATCTATTTTACAGCAATTAAAAAGTCAATTTCTGCATCTGCCGGATTTTGTGCTTTTTCGCCAAAAACTTCATAGTCTGCGGTAAACACTCTGTCTACATCCATTTCCCAAATTTCTATCCATTTGTTCACTATCAAACCTTTCATTAAGTCGCCTTTCGCA